>JBCCAC010000375.1:0-2559 GCA_039815015.1 Pseudomonadota bacterium
GCCAGGGCATCGAGTTTGACTATTGCTGCTGCCACGCCTGCTATGCGCTGACCAAGGCCGGCTACGAGACGGTCATGGTCAACTGCAATCCGGAGACTGTGTCGACCGACTACGACACGTCCGACCGGCTCTATTTCGAGCCGCTGACGATCGAAACGGTGCTTGAAATCCTGAGGGTGGAGCAGGAGGCTGGAACGCTGCACGGCGTGATCGTCCAGTTCGGCGGTCAAACGCCGCTGAAGCTGGCCAACGCGCTGGAGGCGGCGGGCGTCCCGATCCTCGGCACATCGCCGGACGCCATCGATCTGGCTGAAGATCGGGAGCGGTTTCAGGGCCTGTTGCAGAACCTTAACCTCAAACAGCCCCATAACGGCATCGCGCACAGCCGGGACGAAGCCTTCGCCGTCGCGCATGAAGTCGGCTATCCGGTGGTGATCCGCCCGTCCTACGTGCTCGGCGGCCGCGCGATGGAGATCGTGCGCTCCGACGCGCAGCTTGAACGCTATATCCGCGAGGCGGTGGTCGTGTCCGGCGACAGCCCGGTGCTGATCGACGGCTATCTCTCGGGCGCGGTCGAGGTCGATGTCGACGCGCTCTGCGACGGGACGGACGTCCACGTCGCCGGCGTGATGGAGCATATCGAAGAGGCCGGCGTTCATTCAGGCGACAGCGCCTGCTCGCTGCCGCCGCATTCCCTGTCGGCCGAATTGATCGCCGAGCTGAAGCGCCAGACGGCGGAGATGGCCCGCGCGCTCGGCGTCGTCGGCCTGATGAACGTCCAGTTCGCGATCAAGGGCGACGAGATTTTCGTGCTGGAGGTGAACCCCCGCGCGTCCCGCACCGTGCCCTTCGTCGCCAAGGCGATCGGCGCGCCGGTTGCGGCCATCGCGGCGCGGGTGATGGCGGGCGAGCCGCTCGCCGCGTTCACCCTGCCGACCTCCGACCCGACCCATGTCGCGGTGAAAGAGGCCGTGCTGCCCTTCGCCCGCTTTCCCGGCGTCGATACGCTGCTTGGGCCCGAGATGCGCTCAACAGGCGAGGTGATGGGCGTCGACAAGGGGTTTGCGCGCGCGTTCCTCAAAAGCCAGCTCGCCGCCGGGGTCGAACTGCCGCGGTCGGGCCGCGTCTTCGTCTCGGTCAAGGACGCCGACAAGGCGATGATCCTCGACGCGGTGCGGATCCTCACCGGTCTCGGCTTCGACATCGTCGCGACGTCCGGCACCGCGGCGCATCTGGCCGAACATGGCATCGAGGCGACGGTCGCCAAAAAGGTCTATGAAGGCCGCCCGAACATCGTCGACCAGATGAAAGACGGGGAAGTGGCGCTGGTCTTCAACACCACCGACCTGCCCCAGTCGATCAAGGACAGCTATTCGCTGCGCGCCACCGCCCTGTCGATGAAGACGCCCTACTACACGACCGCGTCCGGCGCCTACGCCGCCGCGCGCGCCATCGCGGACCGGCTCGACGGCGACATGCAGGTCGAGACGCTTCAAGCCTACGGCGCCGGATAACAGATGCCTGCACCCGAGACGCCGGACCGGATCTACGCCATCGGCGATATCCACGGGCATCTCGACCGCCTGACCGAGGTGCACGAGAAGATCGCGGCGGATCTGGCGGAGCAACCCTGCGACAGCCACGCCATTCTGCATATCGGCGACTATGTCGACCGCGGCCCGAACAGCCGCGGGGTGATCGACTTTCTGCTGAACGGCGTGATGGACGGGGCGCCGTGGATCTGTCTCCTCGGCAATCACGACCGCATGATGCGCTGTTTCCTCGCCGCGCCCGGCGGACGCGACCCCCGGCTTGCGGATGAGCTCGACTGGCTCAACCCCCGACTTGGCGGCCTGTCCACCTTGCGCAGCTACGGCATGACGCCGTCCGACAAGCCGGACGCGGACGAGATCGCGTATCTCTTCGAAGAAGCGAAGGACGCCGTGCCGGCGCCGCACCGGGTCTTTCTCGGCTCGCTTCGCGACCGCTATGACTGGCGCGGCTGGTTCTTCGCCCATGCCGGCATCGCGCCGCGAACGCCGCTGGCGGCGCAGACAGAGGATGACCTGCTCTGGATCCGGTCGGAGTTTCTGGTCAGCAAGCTGAACTACGGCGCCGTGATCGTTCACGGCCACACGCCCGTGGACGTCGTCGAGGATCACGGCAACCGAATCGCCATCGACACCGGCGCCGCCTATGGCGGACCGCTGAGCTGCGTCGTTCTTGAAGGCGCGAGGGCGCGGGTGCTTGGCGGCTCCGTCCTCAGGTAACGCGCCGCGCTTCGCAATCCCTGTGGAATCGAGCCTCGCATCACCCAAGTTTACTGGGCGATTCACCTTGCGTTACTCACGGGCTTCTTGCGGACCGGATTAGGCGCATGTGTCATCAGTCACATCAATACCCCACACTTAAATTAAATTTGTTGATTTTTGGGTGTAAATATTGGATGTCTCAATCGAAGACGGGGTGTGGGGCCGCCGTCGCGCATGTCGCGACGGCAAAATACTCAGAACCAGAGCAAAGAAACGAGCGGAGCCCACGGGCTTCGTCAGTTCTGAA
>JBCCAC010000155.1:0-6261 GCA_039815015.1 Pseudomonadota bacterium
CGGCGACGTTCAGTGCCAGGTGCTGCATGGTGCCGGGGGCGGAGGGGCCGGCGCCCGTGCCGGCATGGGTCTTTCCCATCTCGATCGGGATCGCGCTCGTTTCCGGCGTCTGCACGATGGAAAAATAGCAGTCGTCCGAAAGGTGCATGAAGGCGTGGAAGGCGCCCGGTACGCCGTGCATGTCGAAAATCGCGGCGAGGCGGCAGCCGAGGACGTCCGAGAAGAAGTCGATGTGGCTCTTCATATCGCCGGACATGACCGCGATGTGATGGATGCCGGTCGCGCGGGCGCGTTCTGTCGATTGTGTCCGGTTCATGTCGCCCGCCTCCGCGCTAACGCATTGTGAGGAAGGGAACCTACATGACCGACATCGTCCGCGAACCCTATGGTTTTGTCCATAAGGAGATCGAAGGGTTCAAGGACGTTTATGGCGGCGCCGGCGGCATGATCTTCGTCGAGATGATGCGCGTCCGCCCGAAGGACCCGGCGCGTACGAAGACGGCCGTCATGTTTTCCCATCCGATCGGCGGCGGCGCCTATCTGCCGCTGGTGACGGCGCTGGCGGCGGCGGGCGTCCATGTCCTCTATTGCAACCCGCGCTTTCGCGGCAACGATACCGCGCTCGTCATGGAAAAATGCGTCGCCGACCTCGGCGCGGCCATCGCCGATGCGAAGGATCGCTTCGGTTATGAGCAGATCGTTCTGGGCGGCTGGTCGGGCGGCGGTTCGCTGTCGCTCTTCTATCAGGATCAGGCGAAGACGCCGACGATCACCCGTACGCCGGCGGGCGATCCCTATGATCTGACCGCGAAGGGCCTCATCCCGGCGGACGGCATCATGCTGCTGGCCGCGCATGTCAGCCGCGCGGTCACGCTGACGGAGTGGACGGACCCGTCGATTCTGGACGAGGACCGGCCGTTCGACCGCGACCCCGAGCTCGACATCTACAATCCGGACAATCCCAACCGGCCGCCCTATTCGGATGCCTTCGTCGAGCGGTTCCGCGCGGCGCAGATCGCGCGCAACCGGCGTATCACCGCGCGGGTGAAGGCCACTCTCGCCGACCTGCAGTCCCATCGGGAGCGCTGTTTTACGACGCATGGCACGATGGCCGACGTTCGCTGGACGGACCCCGCGCAGGACCCGTCCGACCGGCGACCGCACGAATGCTATCTGGGCGATCCGCAAACGGCGAATGACGGCCCCGTCGGCCTTGCGCGCTTCGCGACGCTCAGGTCATGGCTGTCGCAGTGGAGCTATGACGACACCAATGCCGACGGTCTTGGCAATGCCGCGCGCATCACCTGCCCGGTCCTCGTTCTCAACAACACCGCCGACCTCGCCTGCACGCCCAGCCATGCGCGCCGCCTGTTCGAAGCGGTCGGCCATGACGACAAGGAATATCACGACATCGTCGGCGCGGACCACTATTTCATCGAGCGGCCCGACCGGCTGCCGGTGGCGGTCGAGCGCTGCACCGACTGGCTAAGGCGTCAGGACTTCATCCTCGCCTGACGCCATCTCGTCGCGTTGCTGTTCCATGCCCTCGTCCAGCTGATCCGCGGCGTCCTCGAACGCGTCCAGATCGGGGCGCGGTTCGTCCTGTACCAGCTCCATTTGGGGCTTCAGGCACAGGGTCGCCGAAATCGGGAAATGGTCGCTGCCGACCGGGTCGAGGGTGCGGAAATCAATGAGGGCGAAGCTGTCGGAAAAGAACACATGGTCAAGCGGCCAGCGCACGCCGGGCAGTTTGGCGTTGTAGCTGGAATAATAGCCGCGCCCGATGCGCGGATCGAGCAGGCCGCCGATTTCCTGAAACAGCTTGGTCGTATTCGACCAGGCGACGTCGTTCAGATCGCCGGCGACGATGACGGGGCGCTCGCTGTCGCCGGCTTCGCGTCCCGTAAGGACCAGTTCGGCGTCCCGCGGCCCGGAATCCTTGCCGGGCAGCGGCGGTCGCGGATGGAGCGCATAGAGATCGAACGCGTCGCCAGATGGCAGGCCCAGCGTTGCCCTGATCGAAGGGACGTCGGGTTCCACGACGTAACGCTCGTCCAGCGCATGGACGGACAATCGGGAATAGAAGGCCAGGCCATATGTGTTGTCGAGCGGTACCAGCCGCCGGTTCGGATAGGCATCATGGATCGCCGTCAGCGCCTCGACCCATGGCCGGTCGGTCTCCAGAGCCAGGAACACGTCCGGCGCTTCGTCCTTGACCAGGGCCACCGTGCGGGCGAAATCGCGATTGTCCTGCAGGACATTGACGACGAGGATCTGCATGGACTGCTCGGCGGGACACGCGTCGACCGTGACCGCCTGCACCGGATAAAGCGGCGTATAGGGAAAGATGCGGACAACCTGATAGATCGCTGCAACGGCGCCGGCGAGCAGCCAGAATCGCGACGTGCGTCCGCCGAAAAACACCAGGCCGGCCATGACCGCGACCATGATGACGACGATCTGTACGCGCGGAAATTCCAAGACGCGCACCCACCAGGCATCGGCCGCGACCAGGGGCAGGATGGTCGCGACGATCAGGATCGCCAGCAGAACATGAAGACCGCGCCGTGCCCAGGACGGCGCGCCATTCTGGATCTTCAAAATTTATCGGCCAGCAATACCGTGAAATCGTGCCAGGACCGGCGCGCGGCGGCCGCGTCATAGGCCATGCCGTCCGCCTTCGCGTCCGCCTCCTCGTGCGTGAACGCGTGAACCGTGTCGCCGTGCGCGATCAGATACCAGTCCGCGTGGCGCGCCGACAATTCCTTGCCGATGGCGACGACGTCCTCCGGCGGGGCCATCGGATCGTCCCAGCCATGATAGATCGCGATCGTCGCCTTTACCTCCGGCTTGTCGAGACCGGGCGCATTGAGGAGGCCGTGGAAGCTGCCCACCGCGGCGACGTCCGCGCCGGCGCGGGCGAGATCGATCGCGCACAGGCCGCCGAAGCAGAAGCCGCAGGCGGCGAGGCGGCTCGCATCGACATCGGGCGCTGCCGCGACGGCGTTCAGGACCGCCAGCATCCGGTCCCGCAGCAACTGGCGGTCGTCCAGAAACGGCTGCATCAGCGCCTGGTTTTCCTCCTGGCTGCTGCCACGCTGTCCATCGCCATAAAGATCGACAGCAACACCCATATAGCCGAGCTTCGCCAGGTAGCGCGCATATGTCTCCTCATGTTCCGAGCGGCCGGACCATTGATGGAAGATGAGCACCGCGGGTGCCGGCGCACTGCCGCCGGGGGTCGCGATGAAACATTTGAGGGTCGTATCCCCATGGGGAATATCGATCACATGCTCGGACATGGGGTTAGGCTCCCGCTTTTTTCGCCTGTTCCCATGCCAGACGCCCGAGCGGCTCAACCCGTTCCGCCATCATTTGCGCATGCTTCGAAGCGGCGGTACCGCGAATGGCGCGGCCCTTGATGCCGTGCACGATCGCGCACAGACGGAACATGTTGTAAGCCATGTAGAAATCGATGTTCGGAACGGTCGTGCGCCCGGTCCGCTCGCAATAGGCACGGACATATTCCTCTTCCGTAGGAATATTCTGGGCGGCGAGGTCACGCCCGACGAGGCCGGCCGTTTCAGTCGGCGGCATTCGGTACATCATGGCGTGATAGGTGAAGTCGGCGACCGGATCGCCGAGCGTCGACAATTCCCAGTCGAGAACGGCGATGACGCGCGGCTCGGTCGGGTGAAAGACCATATTGTCGGCGCGATAATCGCCATGGACGACGGTGGTCTCGTCCGTGTCGGGGATGTTCGCCGGCAACCAGTCGCACAGGCGATCCATTTCCTCGAAATGGCCGGCCTCCTCGTCCGCCTTGTACTGCCCGGCCCAGCGGCCGATCTGCCGTTCCAGATACTGGCCGTGCTTGCCATAGTCGCCGAGGCCGATGGCATCCGGATCGTAATTGTGCAGCTGCGCCATGGTCGCGTTCATGGCGTCGAAATAGGCGCGGCGCTCAGCCGTCGGCACTTCCGGAAAGGTCGTGTCCCAGAAGATGCGGCCCTCCGCCATGTCCATCACGTAGAACCAGGTGCCGATGACGCTCTCGTCGGTACAGAGGCCGAAGGTCCGCGGCACCGGGAAATCCTGCGCGCCGAGCGCCGTGATGACCTTATATTCCCGATCGACGGCATGGGCGGATTTCAGAAGCTTGCCGGGCGGTTTCCGGCGCATGACGTAGGTCTTCGCCGGCGTTACCAGCTTGTAGGTCGGGTTGGACTGGCCGCCCTTGAACTGCGCCACTTCGAGCGGACCTGCGAACCCTTCGACATTCGCCTGCATCCAGTCCGCCAGCTGTGCCTCATCGAACCGGTGCGCCTCGCGCACGGGCTGCGTTCCGGAAAACTGGTCCTGCTTGTCGGCCATGCCGCGATTCTCCCCATTCATGAGCGTCCGGGCGTCGCCGGATCATTGAGACTCCGGGTCAGACCTCGCGCAGTTTCTTCTGGTTCACTTCCCAGGTCTGGCCCTTCTTGATGAGGGCGGTGAGGTCGACGACCTTGCCCTTCGCGGCCTCGATATTCTGCGTCTGGACATCCTCTTCGAACGACGGGGCCGGGTCGCAGTAGATGACGCCGAGCGCGACGGGCATCGACGGATGGCGCATCTCGACGAGCATGTGCGCGACGGCCTTGTTCGTCTCGTCGTGGACGAGGACGCCCGCCGCCTCCCAGTCGCCGTCCGCAATGTCGACGATCTCCAGGTGCAGATGGTCGCGGTTGAGCGCCAGGCCCTTCTCGCCCTTCGCGAACAGCATGGGCTCGCCATGTTCCAGCCAGATCTGCGTGTCGGCCGCGACGGGCTTGGCGGTGAAGTCCGCGAAGACGTCGTCATTATAGACGATGCAGTTCTGGTAGAGTTCGATGAACGACGTCCCCTTGTGCGCATGGGCGCGCTTCAGGATGTCCGGCATCTGCTTCTGCGCCGTGTCGATGCAGCGCGCGATGAAGCGGCCGTTCGCACCGAGCGCGAACGCACATGGCTCGGCGGGCGCATCGACGCTGCCATAAGGCGTCGAAGGCGAGCGCGTGCCGGGGCGCGACGTCGGCGAATATTGCCCCTTGGTCAGGCCGTAAATCTCGTTGTTGAACAGGAGCACCTGGCAGTCGAGGTTGCGCCGCAAGAGGTGCAGCATGTGGTTGCCGCCGATCGATAGCCCGTCGCCGTCGCCGGTGATGATCCATACGTCGAGATCCGGATTGGCGAGCTTCACCCCCGTCGCGAGCGCGGGCGCGCGCCCGTGGATCGTATGGAAGCCGTAGGTTTCCATATAATAGGGAAAGCGCGACGAGCAGCCGATGCCGGAGACGAATACGGTGTTTTCCGGCGTCGCCCCCATCATCGCCATGGTGCGCTGCACGCCCTTCAGAATCGCATAATCACCGCACCCGGGGCACCAGCGCACCTCCTGATCGGTCGCGAAATCGGCGGGTTTTAGGGGAGTCATGTCGTTCATCAGTTCGCTCCGGCTAAATCTGCTACCCGCTCAGCGCTAGACTGAGACGCATATTTTGTTGGTTGTCCAAAACAATCTTTCGACAGGTCGTCACTTGTGGAAATGTATTCTATTTTGTAAGTAAACAATTCGGGAAAATCTCTTTTGCATCGAATTAGTTTTCCGGTAACCTGAACGCATACTAATAATCTACTTTTTTTCAGTACAGCCACAGACCGGTTTGGATGTGCCAAAGCTGATTCTGAGAATGAAATGTTGGCAACAGTTTTCCAGTTTTCTGGATAAGTGCCTTCCTGTCTCAGGCGAACGCTGTGTCCGTGACGCCCCCACCCCGGCTCTATAATTCCCTCGGCATCCTGCAAGTCTTCGACGCTATCGTAATTGCACAGCGACCTATGCTCAAGAAACCCCATGTCCCTCAATTCCCGTTCGGTTGAATCGCAGCCGAGTAATACCAAGGAAAGTGATAGGATAAATGTCGAGCGTGCAATCAAGGTAAGGTTCCTTCAATCGCCGCCTCGATCTCCGCGATCTTGAATGGCTGCCCCGACACTTTGTTGAGCGGCTTTGCGTCCACCAGGAACTGGTCGCGCAGGATGGTCTTCAGCTGGCCGGTGTTCATTTCCGGCACCAGGATCCTGTCGAAGCCTTTTAGAAGTGCGCCCAGATTCTTCGGCATCGGCCAGATATGGCGGATGTGCAGTTGCGCGACTTTCGCGCCGCCCTTGCGCGCGCGTTTCACGGCCTGGTGAATCGGGCCGAATGTCGAGCCCCAGCCGACGACGACAATATCGTCC
>JBCCAC010000085.1:0-8270 GCA_039815015.1 Pseudomonadota bacterium
CGCGATCATGCCGGAACCCTTGGCGATGCCGGCGACCGTGACGGTATCCGTACCGACCCTGGCGGTGGCGGACGCGCCCTTGGCGAACGTGTCGGTCGTCTGGATGGCCTCGGCGGCCGCTTCCCAGTGCGCAGGCTCGGTATCGTCCAGCGCGCGCAGGCCGTTAACGGCGCGCTCGGCGGGCAGCGGCACGCCGATCACACCGGTCGCCGCCAGATAGACCTCACCCGAAGAGCAGCCGGCGACGTCGGCGATCGTATCGCCGATCAGCTTTGCGGCGGTGCGGCCGCGCTTGCCCGTAAAGGCATTGGAATTGCCGGCAGATACCACGAGAGCGCGTGCGCTATCCGAGGGCAACCGTTCGCGGCACCATTCGATTTCCGGCGCGGCGCAGGCCGACTGGGTCAGCACGCCCGCAACGCTGGTGCCGGGCGCGAAGGTCGCCACGGTCAGATCCATGCGGCCCTTATAGTGATAGCCGGCATGAAGAACGCGCAGCGTGACGCCGTCGATGACGGGCATATCGGGAAACCGCTCAGGCGCGAGCGGCGAGACGGCGGTATCGATGATCGGCCTCCGGGAAACGATGAACAGCGTCGCGCCTTTAGCCGCTGCGACCGGAATGCAAAGGAAAAGTGCCGTCGCGGGAGCGCTGAATGGACGCTGCCATCAGCTGTCCGCATATGCGCGCCCTTCATTGACCCTGGATACCTTGCTACCTATGTCGCGCGCCTGTCGTTTTCGCGCCCAGAACGCCGATTATTCGGGCGCCGCCAAATCTGCCCGAGGGAAGTTCCATGCTGGGGATGAATGCGATCGCGAAGCGCCTGTTCGGCTCTTCCAATGACCGCTATGTGCGCTCGCTGCGTCCGACCGTCGAAAAGATCAACGCGCTGGAGGCGGAATTCGAACCGCTGTCCGACGAGGCGCTGGCGGCGAAAACGCACGAATTTCGCGAACGGCTGGCGGGCGGCGAAAAGCTCGACAAGCTGTTGCCCGAAGCGTTCGCGACCGTGCGGGAGGCGGCCAAGCGCCGGCTCGGTATGCGCCATTTCGACGTGCAGATGGTCGGCGGCATCGTCCTTCATCGCGGCGAGATCGCCGAGATGCGCACCGGCGAGGGCAAGACGCTGGTCGCCACGCTCGCCGTCTATCTGAACGCGCTGGAAGGGAAGGGCGTCCACGTCGTCACCGTGAACGACTATCTGGCCAGCCGTGACGCCGCCTGGATGGCGCAGGTCTATGAATTTCTGGGCCTCAGCGTCGGGGTCATCATTCCCGACCTGCCGGAGGAGGAGCGCCGCCGCGCCTATGCCGCCGACATCACCTACGGCACCAATAATGAATTCGGCTTCGACTATCTGCGCGACAATATGAAATATTCGCGTGGGAGCATGGTGCAGCGGCCGTTCAATTTCGCCGTCATCGACGAGGTCGACAGCGTGCTGGTCGACGAGGCGCGCACGCCGCTCATCATTTCCGGTCCGACCGAGGACAAGTCCGAGCTCTATGTCGCCGTCGACAAGGTCGTCCGCCAGCTGGACGACGACGATTATGAGATCGACGAGAAGCAGAAGTCGATCATCCTGACCGAGGACGGCACGGAAAAGGTCGAACGGCTGCTGGAGGCCGAGGGCCTGCTGGAGGGCGAGAATCTCTACGACATCGAGAACACGCAGGTCGTTCACCACACGAACCAGGCGCTGCGCGCGATCAAGATGTTCAAGCTGGACGCCGATTATATCGTCAAGGACGGCAAGATCGTCATCATCGACGAGTTCACCGGCCGCATGATGGACGGCCGCCGCTGGTCCGACGGCCTGCATCAGGCGGTCGAGGCGAAGGAAGGCGTCGAGATCAAGCCGGAGAACCAGACGCTGGCGACGATCACCTTCCAGAATTATTTCCGCATGTATCCGAAGCTGGCCGGCATGACCGGTACGGCGGCGACCGAGGCGGCGGAATTCTACGACATTTACAAGCTGAACACGGTCGAGATCCCGACGAACGTCGCCGTCGGCCGCGTCGACCATGACGACCAGTTCTTCAAGAACGCCGATGACAAGTACAAGGCGATCGTGGAGGCGATCCGCGAGGCCAGCATGAAGGGCCAGCCCGTGCTGGTCGGTACCACCTCGATCGAAAAGTCGGAGATGCTGTCGGCATTCCTGACGCGCGAGGGGGTCGAGCATTCGGTGCTGAACGCGCGCTTCCACGAGCAGGAAGCGCACATCGTCGCGCAGGCGGGCCGCCTCGGCGCCGTCACCATCGCCACGAACATGGCCGGTCGCGGCACCGACATCCAGCTGGGCGGCAATGTCGAATTCCGCGTCGCCGACGAACTGGCGACCATGGACGACGGCGCGAAGAAGGGGCGCGAGATCGAGCGCATCAAGGAAGAGATCGCTGCCGAGCGCGAGGCCGTTCTGGCCGCCGGTGGCCTCTTCGTCCTCGGCACCGAGCGGCACGAAAGCCGCCGCATCGACAACCAGCTGCGCGGCCGGTCGGGCCGTCAGGGTGATCCCGGGGTCAGCCGCTTTTTCCTGTCGCTGGACGATGACCTCCTGCGCATTGTCGGCCAGGCGAACCTCCTCAACCGCATGATGCAGTCGGGCCTGGAAGACGGCGAGGCGATCGAGCATCCGTGGATTTCGAAGGCGATCGAAACGGCGCAGAAGAAGGTGGAGGCGCGCAATTACGACCAGCGCAAGAATCTCCTCCAATATGACGACGTGATGAACGACCAGCGCAAGGTCGTCTATGAACAGCGCGCCGAGGTCATGGATTCCGAGCGCGTCGACGATGTCGTCGAGGAAATGCGCGCCGAGACGGTGCAGGAACTCGTCTATCAATATGCGCCGCCATCCTCCTATCCCGAACAGTGGGACGTCGAGGGGCTGCGCGAGGAAACGCAGCGTGTGATGGCGCTCGATCTGCCGTTCCAGGACTGGATGAGCGAGGACGCCGTCGACCAGGATATCTTCATCGATCGCATCACCGAACGGGCGGCCAGCGATCTGGAAACGAAGGTCGCCGATCTGCCTGAGGGTCAGTGGTTCGACGTCGAGAAGAGCTTTATGCTGCAAGCGATCGACACGCGTTGGAAGGAGCATCTGGCAACGCTCGATGCCCTGCGCGGCTCGATCCATCTGCGCGCCTATGCGCAGAAGACGCCGATCAACGAATATAAGCAGGAGGCCTTCGCGCTCTTCGAGCACATGCTCGGCACCATTCGCGAGGATGTGACCCGCATGCTCGCCAATGCCCGGCTCGCCGACCCGCGCGAGCAGATGCGGGCGATGCCGGCGCCCTCGGAATTCGTGACCACCCATATCGACCCGTTCACGGGTGAGGATGACAGCTTTCCGCACACAGATACGCCCGGTCCGGCGCAGCAGGTTCAACCGCCGCTGCCGGAAGGGCAGGGCCGGGTCGGCCGCAACGCGCCCTGTCCCTGCGGCTCCGGGCGCAAGTACAAGCATTGCTGCGGTCGCGCGGCCTGACGGCTGCGACCATGTGCCTGCGAATATGCGGCGGTTCGGACCGACTTTCGGCCGATATGGCTGCGATGGTCATGATTTCTTAGCAATTTGGAAAGCTTAAACAGGCATTTTTCATGCATAGACATGAGGAATGGCGATCATGGCCACGGCCCAGAAGACGATAGACGCGACAGACGAAACGCGCACCGCGCCGCGCACCAGCGTCGAGCTGGAAGCGCAACTGCGTTACGGTGCGAATGGCCGCATCATCGGCGAGGTACATGACCTCTCGCTGACGGGGTTCCGCTTCGTTGCCAGCGCCTATCTGCCGATCGGCGCGCGGGTGTTCCTGCGCGTGGGCGGCTTTCGCGGTATCGCCGCCACCGTCGTTCATGGCCGCGATCAGACCTATGGCTGCGCGGTCGAACGACCGCTCTACCCGCCTACCTTCCGTGCGCTGTCAGGGGCACTGACGAGATAGCGGCATGATAATTATGATCGTCGGAAAGGCTTGTCGGACCAAGCCTGTAGATAGTTAAATCATTTAATATGTATTTGAAGTGAAATAATAAAATCGAGAATTACTGGAACATTCAGACATCCGCGCCCGTTTTCGGGCCATGCTTTTTCGTTTGTTCCATTCCGCGTTTGTATACGCCGCCGGCCTTGTCGTCATGAGCTTTACTATGCTGGCTTCGTTCGCACTGACGCCGCTTTCCGCGCAGGCCCGCGCCGCCACCGGTAGCGCCGGCGTCAAGATCGTCGCGGGTGCGACGATCGGTTTCGATCCCCGGCGACGCGGCTTTGCGATCGGCAAGCGCGGCGGCTGGATCGCGCCCACGACATCCCGCGCGCGCATCTGCCTGCCGGCGCGGTTGAAGGCGCGCTTCCGAAAGGGACGCTGCGTGACGATCCGGACCGTCGAGTTCGAGTGATTGCGGATATCCTTCCCAATGCCGCCGGCTCGCGTCCGCGCCCACTGACCGTTCGGCCGGGCGGCGTGCCGCATGCCGCGCGCGCCTTTGCCGTCCCGCTGCCGGGTACGGATGCGGCCATCGGTGCTTATGTGATCGTCGAGAACCGGCTGGCGCGGTGCACGCTCTGGGGGCAGGGAGTGAAAGTGCGGGCGGCGAAAGCGCGGGCGAATCCCGTTGACCGTCCCGGCACGCGTTCCTATATGCGCCCGCACAACAGCTCGCGAACCGGCACGTAGGGGACCACCCTAAACGCGGTTCGATGGCGAGGGCGGTCAGATTTTCCGTCTATGTTGATACAGTTACAGGCAGGTCCGGGCGGGGACCGAACTTCGGTCTCGCCAGGTCTGTCTTTTTTCGTTCGCGCGCGATTTGTGCGGGAACTTGTCGAGATGCGAAGGTGAACGAATGCCGACGATCAATCAGCTCGTGAGGAAGGGCCGCGTGCCGCAGAAGGCGCGCAACAAGGTGCCCGCGCTCGAAGCGAACCCGCAGAAGCGTGGTGTCTGCACGCGCGTCTATACGACGACCCCGAAGAAGCCGAACTCGGCGCTGCGCAAGGTCGCGAAGATCCGCCTGACGAACGGGTTCGAGGTCATCGGCTACATTCCCGGCGAGGGTCACAATCTGCAGGAACACTCGGTCGTCCTTATCCGCGGTGGCCGCGTGAAGGATCTTCCGGGCGTTCGCTATCACGTATTGCGCGGTGTGCTTGACACGCAGGGCGTCGGCGATCGCAAGCAGAGCCGCTCGAAGTACGGCACCAAGAAACCGAAATAAGCAGCCAGAGTAAGCGCCGGACGGGTTCCGGATCACGCTGAAGATCAAGAAGGAAATTTTGAGATGGCACGTCGCCGCCGCCCCGCAAAGCGGGAAATTCTGCCCGATCCCCGCTTCGGGGACACGATCCTGACGAAGTTCATGAATCTCGTCATGTATCAGGGCAAGAAGTCTGTCGCCGAACAGATCGTCTACGGCGCGCTCGACACGATCGAGGGCAAGATGAAGACCGATCCGCTCGCCGTTTTCCATGACGCGCTGAACAATGTGAAGCCGGCCGTCGAGGTCCGCAGCCGCCGCGTCGGCGGTGCGACCTATCAGGTGCCGGTCGAGGTGCGCCCCGAGCGTGCCCAGGCACTCGCCATCCGCTGGCTGATCTCGGCGGCGCGGGGCCGTCCCGAAAACACCATGGCGCAGCGCCTGTCGTCCGAACTGATGGACGCCAGCCAGAACCGTGGCAACGCCGTCAAGAAGCGCGAAGACGCGCATCGCATGGCCGAAGCCAACCGCGCCTTCTCGCACTACCGCTGGTAGTCACGCACCCTCGAACGTAGGAACTCCCCCCGAAATGGCCCGCGAACATCCGATCGAGAAATACCGCAATATCGGTATCATGGCGCATATCGACGCCGGCAAGACGACGACGACCGAGCGTATTCTCTACTACACCGGCAAGTCCTACAAGATCGGCGAAGTCCATGACGGCGCCGCGACGATGGACTGGATGGAGCAGGAGCAGGAGCGCGGCATCACGATCACGTCCGCCGCGACGACGACGTTCTGGAAGGACCACCGGGTCAACATCATCGACACGCCGGGTCACGTCGATTTCACCATCGAAGTGGAGCGGTCCCTGCGCGTCCTCGACGGCGCGGTCGCTGTGTTCGACGGCGTCGCGGGTGTCGAGCCGCAGTCCGAGACCGTGTGGCGTCAGGCGGACAAGTATCGCGTGCCGCGCATGTGCTTCGTCAACAAGCTTGACCGCACCGGCGCCAATTTCGAGATGTGCGTCGACATGATCAAGGACCGGCTCGGCGCACGTCCGGCCGTCCTGGCGCTGCCCGTTGGCCTCGAAGCCGACCTGAAGGGCATCGTCGATCTCGTTCAGAACAAGGCCATCATCTGGAAGGATGAGAAGCTGGGCGCCGAGTTCGAGGTCGTCGACGTACCGGCGGACCTGAAAGACGCCGCCGACGCCGCGCGTTCCGAGCTCATCGAAATGGCCGTCGAACAGGATGACGACGTCATGGAGGCGTATCTGGAGGGTAACGAGCCCGACATCGACACGCTGAAGCGGCTGATCCGCAAGGGCACGCTCGATCAGGAGTTCGTGCCCGTCCTTTGCGGCTCCGCGTTCAAGAACAAGGGCGTGCAGCCGCTGCTCGACGCGGTCGTCGACTATATGCCGTCGCCGATCGACGTTCCCGCGATCAAGGGCGTCAAGCCCGGTACGCAGGACGACGACGAACCGCAGGAAGATGCGCGCCCGTCATCGGACGATGCGCCGTTCTCCGCACTCGCCTTCAAGATCATGACCGACCCCTTCGTCGGCACGCTGACCTTCGCCCGCATCTATTCGGGCAAGCTGGAGGCGTCGTCGCAGGTCCTCAACACCGTGAAGGACAAGAAGGAAAAGATCGGCCGCATGCTGCTGATGCACGCGAACGACCGCGAAGACATCAAGGAGGCCTATGCCGGCGATATCGTCGCGCTGGTGGGCCTGAAGGATGTGACGACCGGCGATACGCTCTGCGCGCCGGCGGATCCGATCATCTTGGAGCGTATGGAATTTCCCGATCCCGTCATCTCCGTCGCGGTCGAGCCGAAAACGAAGGCCGACCAGGAAAAGATGGGCATCGCTCTCAACCGCCTGGCGCAGGAGGATCCGTCCTTCCGCGTGCAGTCGGACGAGGAAAGCGGCCAGACCATCATCAAGGGCATGGGCGAACTTCACCTCGACATTCTCGTCGATCGCATGAAGCGCGAGTTCAAGGTGGAGGCGAATGTGGGCGCGCCGCAGGTCGCCTATCGCGAAAGCCTGAAGCGCACCGTCGACATCGACTACACGCACAAGAAGCAGTCGGGCGGCTCCGGCCAGTTCGGCCGCGTGAAGATGACGGTCAGCCCCGGCGAGCGCGGCGCGGGCGTCACTTTCGTCGATTCGATCAAGGGCGGCAACATCCCGCGCGAATATATCCCCTCGGTCGAGAAGGGTATCCGTGAGGTCGCCGAGTCCGGCGCGCTGATTGGCTTCCCGATCATCGACTTCAACGTCGAGCTGACGGACGGCGCCTATCATGACGTCGACTCGTCCGCGATGGCGTTCGAGATCACCGGGCGCGGCGCTATGCGCGATGCGGCCGACAAGGCCGGCATCAAGCTCCTGGAGCCGATGATGGAGGTCGAGGTCGTCACGCCCGAGGATTTCATGGGCGACGTGATCGGCGATCTGAATTCCCGTCGCGGGCAGATTCAGGGCACCGAAGCGCGCGGCGTGGCACAGGTGGTTGAAGCCATGGTGCCGCTCGCCAATATGTTCGGATATGTGAACCAGCTGCGATCGATGACACAGGGCCGCGCCCAGTACACGATGCAGTTCTCGCACTATGAAGAGGTTCCGCAGAACGTCGCGGACGAAGTCAAGGCGAAGCTCGCCGGCTGACGGTCGCCTCGAACGAATTAACCTAGGAAGACAAGAGGGTTATTACACATGGGTAAGGCAAAATTCGAGCGGAACAAGCCGCACTGCAACATTGGCACTATCGGTCATGTCGACCATGGCAAGACGACGCTGACGGCGGCCATCACGAAGGTGCTGGCGGAATCCGGTGGCGGCGAGGCCGTCGACTTCGCGAACATCGACAAGGCGCCGGAAGAGCGCGAGCGCGGCATCACCATTTCGACGGCGCACGTGGAATATGAGACCGACGGCCGGCATTATGCGCACGTGGATTGCCCGGGCCATGCTGATTATGTGAAGAACATGATCACCGGTGCAGCGCAGATGGATGGGGCGATTTTGGTGGTGAATGCC
>JBCCAC010000259.1:0-3973 GCA_039815015.1 Pseudomonadota bacterium
CTCGACCTGATCGCGGAGTTTGCGGACGACCGGCCGACGATCGCGATCATCAAACATGCGAACCCGTGCGGCGTCGCCGGCGGCGCGGATCTCGCCGCCGCCTATGCCGCTGCGCTGGCCTGCGACCCGACGTCCGCGTTCGGCGGCATCGTCGCCGCGAACCGGCCGCTCGACGGCGCCGCCGCCGCCGCGATCACGTCCATCTTTACCGAGGTGGTCATCGCGCCCGGCGCGGATGAGGAGGCGCGCGCGCTGTTCGCGAAGAAGAAGAATCTGCGCCTGCTATTGCTGGACGATCTGCCCGACGCGGCCCGCGGCGGCCTCGTCATGAAAAGCGTCACCGGCGGCTTCCTCGTCCAGATGCGCGACAATGGCCGCGCGCCGGAAACGCTCGACATCGTCACGAAACGCGCGCCGACGGACGCGGAACTCGTCGACATGCGCTTCGCATGGAAGGTTGCCAAGCACGTCAAGTCGAATGCCATCGTCTATGCGAAGGATGGCGCGACGGCAGGGATCGGCGCCGGACAGATGAGTCGCCTGGATTCCGCACGCATCGCCGCCTGGAAAGCGCGCGACGCGGCGGAAACCGCCGGCTGGGCCGAGCCGAAGACGGTGGGCAGCGCCGTCGCGTCCGATGCCTTCTTCCCCTTCGCCGACGGTCTGCTGACCGCCGCCGATGCGGGCGCGACGGCGATCATTCAGCCGGGCGGGTCGATCCGCGATCAGGATGTGATCGCGGCGGCGGACGAACGGGGCCTCGCCATGGCGCTGACGGGCATGCGGCACTTCCGGCACTGACGCGGCACGACGGGCGCCGCACAACGGGCGTCAGGCCTGCGACTTCGCCTCGGCCACGAAGGTCGTCGCGGCGGCGATCGAGGCGTCGAGTTCAGCCAGCGCGGCGGTGACCTTCGCATCGACATCGGCCTGATCGGCCATCAGCTTCGCCGTCGCGTCGCTGTTCATATTGTGTTTGAGGAGAAGCGTGCGGTCGCGGAACGCGGTCAGGACCGGCGTCAGCGCGGCGTCGGTCTGGTCCAGCCGCGCGATCAGCGTATCATAGCGTGCGCGGGCCGCCATCATTTCCGCTTCGGAGGCGGCGCGCAACTCGGCATCCTCGAACTTCGCCAGATCGTCGTTCCATTCGTTGAACAGATCGGCGGCGACGCGTTTGATGCTAACGATATCGCTGTCGAAGGCCTTCGCCTTGTCGCTGGCATTGTCATAGGCGTCCTCGAGATCGCGATAGGCAAGCTCCAGCTTGCCCGGCTCGGCCGCCGCGACACGCGCGTGGACGGCACGGGCGCGTTCCAGCGCCAGGATCGTGTTGCGCTGGCTGGCACGGGCATCGTCGACCCGGTCGACGAGCAGTTCCGATTTCTGAATGCCGAGCGCGCCCAGCGTCGCATAATAGGGCGTCGTCTCGCAGGCGGTAAGCGTCAGCGCGCCGAGCGCGACAAGCGCGGTGAACCCGAATTTCGTCATGACCCCGAACCCCTTTCCGATCGGCGGCCGCTACAGCGCGACCTGGTAGGCGGCCTCCGTCTTCTGGGCGACCTCATCGACCGATACGTCGGGCGCCAGCTCGATCAATCGGAATTCGCTGTCATGATCGGGACGTTCGAAGACGCCGAGATCGGAAACGACCATGTCGACGACGTTGGTGCCGGTCAGCGGCAGCGAGCACGCCTTGAGGAATTTCGATTCGCCCTTCTTGTTGGTGTGATCCATCAGGACGATGATCCGCTTGACGCCGGCGACGAGATCCATCGCGCCGCCCATGCCCTTCACCATCTTGCCCGGGATCATCCAGTTGGCGAGATCGCCGTTTTGCGCAACCTCCATCGCGCCGAGGATGGAAAGGTCGATATGGCCGCCGCGGATCATGGCGAAACTGTCAGCGGAGGAGAAATAGGAGGTGCGGCGCAGTTCCGTGATGGTCTGCTTGCCCGCATTAATCAGATCCGCATCGACCTCCTCCTCGGTCGGAAACGGCCCCATGCCGAGCATGCCGTTTTCCGACTGGAGCGTCACGTCGATCCCTTCGGCGATGTGATTGGCGACGAGCGTCGGCATGCCGATCCCGAGATTGACGTAAAAGCCGTCTTCCAGCTCTTTGGCGGCACGCGCCGCCATCTGATCGCGGGTCCAGGGCATGTTAGTCCTTCCGTCTGAGGGGACGTTTCCAGAAACGCTCGACGCCGTATTTATCGAATTCCTCGTCCTTAGACAGGATCAGGAGGTCATCCGTGAGAGCTTGGGCGATGATCAGGCGGTCCCATGGGTCGTTGTGGTGGAACGGCAGATGTCCGGCCCGTTCGCAATGATCGGCGGTGATGTCGAGCACCTCGATCTGGTTTTCGGCCATCTGCCGACGGAAGGCAAATGCGAGCGTTCTCGCCTCTGCCAGCTTGCCGAGATTGAACTTCGTCGAAATTTCGAAAGCGGAAATGGAGCTGACGAAGACGCGATTCCCGGGCGCTTCTATCAGTGAGCGAGAATAGCCGGGAATCAGATCGGGCATGAATGCGGCCCAGATGAGCGTATGGGTGTCAAGAAGCAACTTCGTCATCGAGGACATCCGCAAATTTGTCGTCGCCCAGCCCGAGATATTCGTCCGGCAGCGGGTCCCAGAAGCCGTGCGCCAGCGGATCGCTCACACCGGCTGGAAGCGTATGCGAAAGCCAGCCCAGCCGGCGGGTCGGCATGGGCTCCGGTTCGACCGGAACGATCTTCACGACGGGCTCTCCGCGCCGCGCAACCGTGACTTCCTTGCCCGCCAGCACATCGTTGATGAGCCGTGACAGATGCGTTTTGGCTTCGTGTACGCTGACTGTCGTGGACATGGCTAAGTCATTTAGTCATGTCACACCGCCCACGCAAGCCGTAGATCAGTTCGCCGGCCCACCGAAATTGATCGTCTTCATATCGCGCGGGCCGGCCGCCGCCTCTCGGTTCAGCATGTCGAGAATGGCCGCGCGGGCGTCCGCCTCGGTCATCGTCCCGGTCTCGTCCGCCAGCGCGTAGGCGCGTGCGGCATGGGCCAGTATGTCGGCCATCAATATGCCAAAGACACTCGGGTCGGTGAGCGCATAGGGATTGAAGAGCACGGTCGAGCCGCCGCCATGCGTGACCCAGGCGCGCAGCACCTCGTGCGTATCCTCGTCGCGCAGCTGCGGCAGACCAGGCTGCGCCGTAAGATCGATCTCGTTCGGAAACGGCTTCACGCCGCTTCCCTCACCGTGCGCTGCTCGATGCGCTTTTCGTAGTTCGTACCGACGATCAGGCGCTGGACGAAGACGCCGGGCGTGTCGATGCAGTCGGGATCGAGCGTGCCCGGCTCGACCAGTTCCTCGACTTCGGCGACCGTGACCTTCCCGGCCGTCGCCATGACGGGATTAAAGTTTCGCGCCGTCTTTCGATAGACGAGGTTGCCATAGGGGTCGGCCTTCCACGCCTTCACGAGCGAAACATCGGCGACGAGGCCGGTTTCCATGATGTAGGTTTCGCCGCCAAACTCCTTGTGCTCCTTGCCCTCGGCGACCAGCGTGCCGACGCCGGTCTTCGTGTAGAAGCCCGGAATGCCCGCACCGCCCGCGCGGCAGCGTTCGGCGAGCGTTCCCTGCGGGTTGAACTCCAGCTCCAGCTCACCGCCCAGATACTGCCGCTCGAACTCCTTGTTTTCGCCGACGTAGGACGAGATCATCTTCCTGATCTGCCGCGTCTGAAGGAGAAGACCGAGGCCGAAATCGTCGACGCCGGCATTGTTGGAAATGCAGGTCAGATCCTTGACGCCGGAATCGCGCAGCGCCGCGATCAGATGTTCGGGTATGCCGCAAAGGCCGAAGCCGCCGGCCATGACCGTAATGCTATCGCGGACGATACCGTCCAGCGCCGTCGCCGCATCGTCGTAGAGCTTGTCCGCCATCAAATGCCTCGTTCAAAGGAGAAATCGGGGATGTGCGTTCTC
>JBCCAC010000168.1:0-5949 GCA_039815015.1 Pseudomonadota bacterium
CGGCCCTGCGCCTCGGCCGAGCGGTCCGCCTGCCACATGGCGAGATAGCCGGACTCTTCCAGCACGATGCGGGCAAGCTCGGCATGCGGGGTGGTGCCGAGCATATCGCGCCAGCGGCGAAAGCTCTCGGCAAGCTGGGCGAGCGCCTTGCGGCCGGCGCCGGGGAGTTCGGATGTTTCGACGATGCGCGCGGCGGCAGCTGAGAGGGGCATGTTCTCGCCCCGCGCATATTGGTGAATTTTCTGCACGCTCTTGTCGCCGAGGCCACGCTTCGGTGTGTTGACGATGCGTTCGAAGGCGAGGTCGTCGGCGGGCTGGGCGATGACGCGGAGATAGGCCATGGCGTCGCGGATCTCCGCGCGCTCGTAGAAGCGGAAGCCGCCGACGATGCGGTAGGGGAGGCCGATATAGATGAAGCGGTCCTCGAACTCGCGCGTCTGGAACTGCGCGCGGACGAGGATGGCGACGTCGTCGAGGCTGGCGCCGGCGCGCTGCAGGGATTCGATGTCCTCGCCGACGCGGCGCGCCTCCTCCGGCCCGTCCCAGACGCCGACAATCTTCACCTTCCGCCCGGCATCGCCGTCGGTCCAGAGCGTCTTGCCCAGCCGGCCCGAATTGCGCTCGATGAGGCCTCCGGCCGCGGCGAGGATGTTGCCGGTGGAACGGTAATTTTGTTCGAGCTTGATGACGGCCGCACCGGGGAAATCCTGTTCGAAGCGCAGGATGTTCGCGACCTCCGCGCCGCGCCACGAGTAGATCGAATTGTGCGTGACGACGCCGTTCGCGACGAAGTTGTGCGTGCCGTCGACGTTGAGATCGTGAACGGTGGTTTCACCTTCGACGCGTTCGGTCGCCGTGACGGGATCGTGACTGCCGTCTGCGCCGGGGACCACCATGCCGGGGCGCACGGCCGCCGCCGCCGTCACGGCGAGGGGCGTGCCGAGGATGTTGGCGCGCAGGCGGGTGTCGAGGTCGAACTTCTCGTCCAGACGGCGCTTGACCTCGTCGACGCGGGTCATGTTCCGGTAGAGAGTCTCGAAGCGCCAGTTCTTCGGATTGCGCTTGTAGCGCCGCGCGTTGAGTCCGGCCGATGCGACGGCCTCCGCGCCCTCCGGATCGTTGCCGCTCAGCGACATGCGGTGCATCGGCGTTCCGCCACGATGATCGGCGTAAAGGGTCAGATTGAGAGTCTTCCGGCGCCCGGCGTGCGTTTGCGGACGATGATGCGGAAGGGCAGGGTCGAGGCCGTAGTCGGACAGCAGGCGGTCGATATCGGCGGTTTCCGCCAGGTCGCGATGCAAAAGGTCCAGGCGATCCTGATCGTGAACCATGCCGTTCGCGCTCGCGCCTTTCCGGGCGATGAAAGGGAACGTCGTGATGCGGTAGGCGAGGCTGAGCCGATGTTCGGCCTCCCGTGCATCATTCTCGCTGTCGAAGGCATCGAGGAGCCAGACGCCGTCGGCATGTTCCTGCAGACACCGCTGTTTGAATCCGATCGCCGGGCGCTTTTTCGCCTTGGTGTAGATTTGCGACGTGCCGAGCCGGTAGCCGTAGCCCCGCTTCCACATCAGGTAGACGTAGAAACGCTGCGGGCTTTCCGTCGCCAGGATGTCGGCGAAATGGCGGTGTTCCGCCGTGCTGACGAGCGCACGCCCGCGCGCCGTCCTTACGCGTATGAGAGGGCCGTCATGGCGGCGGGAAAACGTGTCCGTGACCCTGGCCGGGCGGAAATCGCCGGAGCCATAGCACGACATGACGTCGTCACCAGCGCGGACGCTTTCGATGGGGCGTTCCGAACTGTCCGCCATCAGGACCAGCGTGCCGGCGGCAAGGCACTGATCGTCATCGCCGACGCAGCAGATGTTGCGATGGCCCTGCGCCAGCAGGCGGAGCCAGAGGTACTGGACGGTGTTCGTGTCCTGATATTCGTCGACCAGGATGTAGCGGAAGCGCTGCTGGTATTCCGCCAGGACGTCGGCATGTTCGCGAAAGATGGTGAGCGGGGCGAGAAGGAGGTCGCCGAAGTCGGCGGCGTTCAGTTCCTTCAGCCGCGCCTGGTAGGCGGTGTAGAGCTGCTGGCCCTTGCCGTCGGCATAGGCATAGTCCTCGGCTTCGGGCAGGTCGGCGGGGTTGAGGCCGCGGTTCTTCCAGCGGTCGATGAGGCCGCCCAGCATTTTCGCGGGCCAGCGCTTTTCGTCGATCTCGGCGGCGGCGATCAGCTGTTTCAGAAGCCGCAGCTGGTCGTCCGTATCGAGGATGGTGAAGTTCGATTTCAGCCCCGCGAGCTCGGCATGTTTGCGCAGCATCTTGGCGCCGATCGAATGGAAGGTGCCGAGGAAGCGCAGCCCCTCCACCATGTCGCCGATCATGGCGCGCATGCGCTCGCGCATTTCCCGCGCCGCCTTGTTGGTGAAGGTGACGGCGAGGATTTCCGAAGGCCAGGCCCGCTGCGTCGCGATGATGTGCGCAAGGCGCGAGGTGAGGGCGCGCGTCTTGCCCGTGCCCGCGCCCGCCAGCATCAGGACGGGGCCTTCCGTCGTCAGCACGGCCTCCCGCTGCGGCGGGTTCAGGCCGTCCATGTAGGCGGGCTCGCCATCCCGTTTTGCGGGAACGGATTTTGCGGGAGGGGGCATTCGGGCTAGTGTATTCCTCGGCTGGGCGGGGGCGGTAAAACATAAGGCGAACGGAGCGACAATGCGAAAAGCCCTGATTGCCGGTGGCGGCGTCGTCGCGGTCGGCCTGACCATCCTCGCCGCGCCTTATCTGATCGACTGGGACTGGGTGAAGCCCATCATGCTGGACGCGGCGGAGGACGCGACCGGTTATGATATCGACGTGTCCGGGGCGGCGGGGTTCGCCTTCTTTCCCAGCCCGCGCGTTTCGGTCGAGGGCGTCACGGTCGCCGGCTTCGGCGCCGATGCGGCACCGCTCGCCACCGCCGACCGGCTGGCGGTCGAAGTCGCGTTCTGGCCACTGTTGCAGCGGCAGGTCGAGGTTCAGGAAATCATCCTCGTCCGCCCGTCCGTCCGCCTCGTCAGCTATGCGGATGGGACCGGCAACTGGCAGGCAACGGGCACGGCCGAAGCGGATAGGACGGAAGAGGCAGACGCGGATGGCGGCGACGGCCTCAGCATCGCCGAATTTCGTATCGAGGACGGGGAGTTGATGCGCGTCGGCGAGACCGGCGAAACGCTGGCGATCGACAGTATCGATCTCGATCTGTCGCTGGCCGAGCAGATTCAGTGGGCCGGAACGCTGTCCTATGACGACCGTCCCGTCGCCATCGCCGGTACCTGGCGCGAGGACGGCCGCCTGGCGCTCGATGGCATGGTGGGTGAGGCGCTGACCTATGGCTTCGTCGGACGCGTCGATACGGCGGCCGCGCGGGCCACGGGCCGCATCAGCCTGTCGGGCGAAACCCTTGGCGATGCGATCGCTTCGGTAAGCGGCGGTGCCGATGCGGAACCGCAGGCGCCGGCTTATGCGGCGCCGTTCGAGCTGTCGGGACGCCTCGATCTGACGGGCGAGGCGATCAGTATGGACGATCTTGCCGGGACCGTCGCGGGCACGACGCTCGACGGCGACGCGACCATCACGCTGGACGAGCGCACGGACATACGCGCGCGGCTCGCGCTGGGCGACGTCGATCTGGTAGGCTGGCAGGGCGGCGGCGAGGACGATGCCGAACCGGACGCCGATCTGATCCCCGATGACATGAGCGCCGACCTCGTCCTGTCGATCGCCGCGCTCCAATATGGCGATATCGACCTTGGCGGGGTGACCGTTCCGCTGACGCTGGCCGACGGGATCGTGGAACTGGGGCGCGTGCGTGCAGATCTGCCGGCGGGCGGTGCGGCGCTGCTTGCCGGGCGTCTGTCGGACAGTCCGGCGGGGCCTGCCTTTTCCGGCCAGTTCGATCTGCGCCTGCCGCGTCCGGCGGCGACGCTCGGCAGTCTGGGCATCCGGACCCTGACGGCGGCGCCGGCGATCGCGGCGAAAGGCCGGCTCGAATCCGCAGGGGACGGCTTTGGCATCAGGGCGATTACCGGCACGGTCGGCGGCGCGGATTTTCGGGGTGCGGTCGTGCTGCCGGCGGGCGAAGCGCCCATGGAGATCGCGCTGCGGGCTGACGCGCTCGACCTCGATGCCGTCACCTTTGCCGACGCGGACGACGGTGCTGGCGATGAGTCCTCGGACCCGCAACCCGTCCGGTTCGACGTCGCGGCCCAGCGCCTGCGCACCGGCGGCACCATTTATGAAGGCGTCGCCGCGAAGGGGCTCTACACCGCCGAACGGCTGACGCTCGATGCGGCACGCGTCGACAATGTCGGCGGCTTCGACCTCGCCGTCAGCGGTACGATCGACGATCCGGGTGCCGAAACCAATCTCGATCTCGACGTTCGCCTGGCCGGCGAACAGGGGGAGGGCAGTGTCGGCGTGACCGGTCCGTTCGCGGCGTTTGCGGTCGACGGCACGCTCGACGTCGCCGGTGCGGCCGTCGCGATGTCCGGAAATGTGCGTACCAAACCCCGGGTCGACGTGGCGCTCAACCTGCGCGCGACGGCGCCCGAAGCGGGGCGCGTCTTCGCGAACCTGGCGGACGGCGGCACGGCGCGGCGGCTGGGCCCGCTCGATCTCGGCATGGACCTGTCGGGTGCGGAGGGCAGCTATCGGCTGACGAAGCTGTCGGGCGACGTCGGGCCGATGAAACTGTCCGGTAGCGGGACGATCGCGACCACCGGCGCCATACCCCGCATCGATATCAAACTGACGGCTGATCAGGTACCGCTCGATGCCTTGTTGGCGGCGGAGGCCGACGGCGCGGCGGCGGCACAGGCGGGCGGTGCGCGCTGGTCCGCCGAGCACCTCGACCTTGGCTGGATCGAGGCGTTCGACGGCCGCATCGCCATGGACGCGGCGCGGCTCGATTATGGCGAATATCGCCTGACCCGGCCCGCGATCGTCCTGACGTCCGCGGGATCCGTCCTGACCGTCGATAAGATGACGGGCGGCATTTTCGGCGGGCGCGCCGATGTGGAGGGGACGGTGAGCGCCGCCGGCAATCGCATCGCGCTGACGCTCGATCTCGATGGCGTTCCCGTCCAGAGTTTCACGCAGGCGTCTGCCGGAACGGCGCCCGCGACCGGAACCCTGTCGCTCGACGCCGACATTGCCGGTGCGGGCGCGTCGCAGCGCGCGATCATGAACAGCCTGTCAGGACCGGTGCGCATCGCCGCGACCGATGGCGTCATTCGCAAGATCGACCTCGTCCGGCTTGACCGCGAACTGGGCGATCTGAAATCGGTCGCCAGCTTCGCCCGTTTCGCCGGCAGTGCGCTTCGGGGCGGCGAGACGCCCTATGCCCGCATCGCCGCGCGCCTCGATGGCCGCAACGGACGGTTCCGTATCGCAAGCCTTGATACCGATATGCAGGGTGGCAGCGCCGATGCCTCCGGCGTCATCGATATCGGCGGCTGGGCGATCGATGCCGATGCGAGGCTGCGACTGGGCTCCCATGCCGACGCGCCGACCATTCCCGTCAGCATCGATGGGCCGCTCGGCGAACCCACGGTTGATTATCGACTGGGACCGCTGCAGGGCTGGTTCGCCCGCCGTGCCGTTTCGGTCGGCGTGCGTGCCGCGCTCGGCGACGGAACCGCGCTGCTCGGTGGACGGTCCGCCGGCGAAGACGGTGCCGATCCCGGCACCCCGGCGCCGACCATCGAAGAGGATGTCGGCGGCGCCATCGTGCGCGGCCTCGGCTCTCTGCTTGGCGGCCGCAAGAAGAACGAGTGACGGCGCGGGCCGCCAGGCTTTGGGATAAATAATCAGGCGAAGAATCAGGCCTTAAGACGAAGAAAGCGCACCAGCGCCTTTCCGAACCGGCGATCCACGACCGTCTCGAAACCCGCAAACGGCCCGGTCTCCGCTGGCGATGTTTCGACGACG
>JBCCAC010000363.1:0-2698 GCA_039815015.1 Pseudomonadota bacterium
CAGCCGGAAATTGGGCGAAATGCGCCAGTCGAGATCGGTCTTGCCGAGCGCATCAAGACGATTTTCCTCCGTCCCGTCGATGAACTGCGTCTGCCGCAGGGCCGGGCCGCCCTCGACGGTCCAGGAGAATGTATCGCTATCGGCGATACGATAGCCGGCGCCGACAGACTCGGTGAAGCGCGTGTCGATGCCGCTGAACACGTCGCGCTCGAAACTTAACAGTCCGAAGGCGAAGAACCAGCGGTCCCCCAGATCGCGGCGCCCCTGATAGGCGGCATAATAACGCTCGCGCTGGGTTTCACCGTCCGTTCTCAGGAAGTCGAACGTCGCGTCGATATCATGCTCCCAGCGGCGCGTGCGCTTGTCGAGCGCGAGCGAGACGGCCATGCCCGTCTGGTCGGTATTGCCGGTCGAATAGGTGCCGCCCAGCGAGCCTTCGCCCGACCAGCCGTCGAAAAAGCCGTTCGTGGCCAGCCGCTGCTCCGCCGCTTCGGCTTCGGCCGCGGCAAGTTCGCCCGCCAGTGTGTCGATTTCCGCGGCACTGTCCGCGGCACTGCGCTTGGCGACCTTAACGACCGTATCTCGCTCGTCGGGTGAGGCGGCGCGGATCATGGCCTCCACGGCGTCGGGCATGGGCGCCGCGGCCGCAGGCATGACGAGGAGCGCCGCAAGCGCAGCGGCAAGGCATCGAAGTAACATGTGTCCCACCCGGTATCGAACGAACTTGGCCGTCGCCTAGCCCATGCGCACGGTCGCTTCCAAACCTGGCATGTCGAGTGCGGCGCGAACGTCGGCTGCGGTCCAGCCGCTCGCGCGCAGCTCGGCGAGCGATTGTACGCCATCGCGCTTGGCGAGGCGCCGGCCTTCGTTATCGAGAATCAAAGGATGATGATGATAGCGGGGCGCCGGCAGGCCGAGCATCGTCTGCAGCACCCGGTGGAGGTGCGTCGCATCGAGAAGATCGAGGCCTCTCACCACGTCCGTCACCCCCTGAAAGGCATCGTCCACCGTGACGGCCAGATGATAGCCCGGGCCGACATCCTTGCGCGCGATGACCGCATCGCCGAGCTTCAGTGGATCGACGTCTATGCGCTCGCCATTGTCGTGAAAGTGCAGCTGGCCGACGCGTTCCGCCGCCCGTCGCGCGTCGAGGCGCCAGGCATGCGGACCTGCGAGCGCGGCGGCGCGGGCCGGTCCGCTCAGGTCGCGGCATGTTCCGGGATAAGGGATATGTTCGCCCGGATGCGGCGCGCCGTGCGCCGCCGCGATGTCCTTGCGCGTGCAGACGCACGGAAACAGCAGACCCGTGTCGATGAGCCGTTCCAGCGCCGCCATGTGCGCGTCGGCGCGTGCCGATTGCATCAATGGTGGATCATCGGGCTCCAGGCCGAGCCAGGCCATATCGGTCAGGATGCCGGTTACATATTCAGGCCGTGTGCGGCCGTGGTCGATGTCCTCGATCCTGAGAAGAAAGCGGCCGTTTCGCGCCCGCACGAAGTCGTGCGCACGGATCGCGGAGGCGGCGTGGCCCATATGCAGCCATCCGGTGGGCGACGGCGCGAAGCGGCTGACGACCGGCGCGCCGTGACCCGATGCCGCGGGCGTTTCGGGGCCGTCAGAAACGCGGTTGACCTCCGATTCGGAACTTGGTGTCATGCAGGCGTCATAGGGATGCGGCACAGGCCGCGCCAAGATGATGGATTTGGCGAGGTACGGGGATCCGTACGCGCTCCTGGGGTCCGGTCTTCGGAACGGGTCCATGTGTGACGGGATGAGCGAGCGGCCCCCACCAGCGAGGGAGGGATCGCGGCGTGTATCATCCGGGGCGGATCGAGGATCAGATTGCGGCGGCGGCACGGGGCGCCGGCGGTCCGGAGGCGGATGCACACCCCGAGGCCTGTCCGGCCCTCGTCCTCAATGCGGATTATACGCCGCTCAGCTATTACCCGTTGAGCCTGTGGAACTGGCAGACGGCGATCAAGGCAGTGTTTCTCGACCGGGTGGCGGTCGTCGCCGAGTATGACCGTGCGGTCGCCTCCCCCAGTCACAGCATGAAGCTGCCCTCGGTGATCGCGCTGCGCGATTATGTGAAGCCGGCGCCGCACCCGGCCTTCACGCGCTTCAACCTCTTCCTGCGCGATCGCTTCACCTGCCAATATTGCGGCAGCCGCGAGGATCTGACGTTCGATCATGTCGTGCCGCGCGCCTATGGCGGGCGTACCACCTGGGAGAATGTGTGCGCCGCCTGCGCGCCGTGCAATCTCGCCAAGGGCGGCCGCACGCCTGCCGAGGCGCATATGCAGCTGAACGCCACGCCGCACCGGCCGACGACATATGAACTGCAGTCGAACGGCCGCGCCTTTCCGCATCGCCATTGCCACGAAACCTGGCGCGACTTCCTCTACTGGGACGTCACGCTGGAACGGGAATAGCGCCGGCCGGGCTAGCGATAGTCCGCGCGGACGCTGACCTCACCGGCATAATCGCCGGGCGGCACGGGCCCGGTGATGGCGAGCGTACCGGTGAAGTCGACCTCCAGATAGCCGTCCGGGCCCAGAATGTACGGTGCTTCGCGGTCCAGCGTCAGGTCCGCAATATCGATACCGCCGCCCTGGCGCCGCGACAGTCGCGCCGTGCGGGGCAGGTCGATATCGACCTGCCGTCCGGGCGTACCCGACAGACGGATGAGTCCGACGAC
>JBCCAC010000251.1:0-4102 GCA_039815015.1 Pseudomonadota bacterium
CCGCCGTCCTCATCGCCGCCAGCCAGCTGCCGACGCTCCTCGGTATCGACGCGGATCGCGCCGGAACGCTGATCGACACCGTCCGCAATCTGTGGCCGCGGCTCGGCGACGTCGACATTCCCACCCTGACGCTCGGCGGACTTGCCATTGCTGCGCTCCTGATCGCCGACCGGCTGGGCGGGCCGGCGCTCTGGAAGCTCGGCGTCAGACCGCCCTGGCGGACCGCGATCGTCAAGGCGGTACCGCTCGTCGTCCTCCTCGTCTGCGCCGCCATGGTGTCGATCGGCGATCTCGATATCCGGACGGTGGACCGGCCGCCGTCGGGCCTGCCGCCCGTCACCATGCCGTCCTTCGACGCCGACGCCTGGTGGGCGCTGGCGCCATCGGCCGCCATCGTCGCGCTCGTCATCTTCGTGACCGGCACCGCCGTCGCGAAGTCCCTGGCGGGACGGCGGCGGCAGGCGCTCTCTTCCAATGCGGAGGCGGTGGCGATGGGGGCCGCCAATATCGCCGCGGCGGCGACCGGCGGCTATGCGGTCGGCGTCAGTCTCAGCCGCTCCGCGCTCGTTTACGATTCCGGCGCCCGCACGCCGCTCGCCTCGGCCATCGCCGCCCTCATCGTGCTGCTCGTAGCGCTGTTTCTCGCCGGGCCGCTGGCGCTGCTGCCCAGCGCCGCCCTTGCCGCTCTCGTGATGAGCGCGGTCTTCGGCCTCATCAAGACCCGCGAGATCGCCGCGGTCTGGCGGCACAGCCGGCGGGAGGGCCTCGTATTTCTCGTCACCCTGCTCGCGACGCTCGGGCTCGGGGTCGAATGGGGTCTCGCCGCCGGCGCCGCCGCCGGCATCGCGGTCTTTCTGTGGGTCTCCAGCAAACCGCGCGTCACCCGGCTGGGTGCGGATCACGACATCGGCGAGGGCGATATCCATCTGCGCTCGGTCGACCGCGACGATGTCGAGGTGGATTCGCTTCCCGTGCTCGCCGTCAGGATCGACCGTTCACTCTATTTCGCCAATGCCGGCCATTGCGAGGACCGCCTGCTCGCCCTCCTCGCGCGGCATCAGGACGCGAAGGCGCTGCTGATCGACATGAAAAGCGTCAACGACATCGACGCGAGCGGCGTCGCCATGCTGGAACGGCTGGTCGATCATCTGGATGAAAAGGACCTGATCGTCGCCTTTGCAGAGGTGCACGAACCCGTCGCCGAAGCCTGCCGGAAAAGCCACGCCCTCCGCCCGCGCAAGGCCCATGCCAACGCCACGATCGGACTGGCGGCCTTGCGAGAACAGCTGGACGGCGCGCGCTAGCGCAAACTGTCGATCGGATGCAGATGGATCGGCGCTCGGGAACGCCGTCACGCCTTGCCGCGCCAGCGACGGCTCTGCCGGTTCAGCGCGCCAAGATCGGCCTCGCCCGCCGCGACGGCCCGGCCCAGATCGACGGCCCGTGCCAGCCGCGCCTGTTCGATCGCGCGATAGGCCGGACGCCCGGCGACATGATCGTACCAGACGCCGCCGCAGGCCGCGTCGAGCAGGATGCGCTGGAAACAATGGTCGAAGCGTACCGGCCAGCCGCGCGGCCCTGCCAGCGCCGGCAGGCGGCGGCGCGTCAGGTCCAGCCATTCGGCCTCGAGCGCGTCGCGGTCTAAACCTTTGGTCTTGTTTCTCGTCATACCCGGTCAACGCGTCGCATCCGGGCGCAGGTGCAACTCTTTACGCTTGCGATTATAAGGACGCATCATGAGCGTTGCCGCCGGCCTCCTCCTCGCCTTCGCGACCGTCCTTTTCATGGAGGGGTTCGCCTATGCGATGCACCGCTGGGTGATGCACGGGTTTCTCTGGTCGCTGCACAGGTCGCACCATGAACCGCATGACAATGTCCTTGAAAAGAACGACTGGTTCGGCGTCATGTTCGCGGCGCCGGCGATCCTTCTCATCGCGCTCGGCACGCAAATGGGCGCGTGGGTCGGGCTCGCCTGGATCGGGCTCGGCATCTCGCTCTACGGCCTCATCTATTTCGTGTTTCACGATCTGATGGTGCATCAGCGCATGCCCAATCGCTACGTTCCGAAATCCGGCTATATGAAGCGCATCGTACAGGCGCATAAACTGCACCATGCGGCATCCTCGAAACATGGCACGGTCAGTTTCGGCTTCCTGTGGGCGCCGCCCATTCGCGAGCTGAAGGCCGCACTGGCGCGCAATCAGGCGGAGCTGCGCAAACCCCGCGGCGGTGACCCTGGAACCGTGCCCGGCAGCGAGACCGAAACTGCCTGAAGACCCGGCGCCGACGCGCACGGTCCGCCTCGCCAACCATGCCTTTCCGATGGCATGGCGCGCCGGCCTGTGGGCACCGCCGGACCTTCGCGCCGAAACCCTGATCGCCGCCGCCCGCCGCCGGACCGGCCTTGAGGATTTCGGCGATCCCGAGTTGCCCGACCGGCTGGCGCGGCTCACCGAGGCGCTGCGCGAGGAGGCGGGACTGACACCGCTCGGCGCGGTGATGTCACACGGCGGCTTGCAGCGCGCGCTCGAACAGCGATTGCGCGCCGAGGCGATGCTGGCCGCCGATTCCGCCATCGAGCGCCGCCCGGTCGCACCGCCCATCGTCGTCCTGGGGCCGATGCGGTCCGGCACCACCCGGGTCCAGCGCCTACTCGCCTGCGATCCGCGCTTCGTCCACACGCGCCTTTTCGAAACGCTCACCCCCTGCCCCGACCGCCCGGCCGCGGCGCGGCGGCGCAGCGCGCGCGCCCTGCAATGGAGCCTCGACCGGCTGAATCCCGCCATCCGCGCCATCCATCCCGGCGAGGTGGACGATGCGGAGGAGGAGCTTGGCGCCATGGAACTCGCGCTCGGCGGCGCGCAGATCGAGGCGCAGCGCCCGATCCCATCCTGGGCACGCTGGCTGGAAACGAGCGACCAGTCGCACGTCTATCGCTGGCTGAAGCGCTGGATGCAGCTGACCGGCCATGTGCGCGGCGACGACCCTGCAAAGCCGTGGATCCTGAAGACGCCGCATTATCTGCAGGACCTGCCCGCGCTGATCGACGTGTTTCCGGACGCGCGTCTCGTCTTTACGCGCCGCGATCCACGCCGCATCGTCGCCTCAGCCGCCTCGCTCGCCTGGGCCTATGTCCGCGTGCAGTCGCGCGCCGCCGACAAGACCTGGTGCGGCCGCGAATGGCTGAGGAAGACCGCACATCGTCAGGACCGTGCGACGGCCTTTCGGGCCGCGCATACCGACGTGCCGCAGATCGACATCGACTTTACCGCCATGAACGCCGACTGGCGCGGTCAGATGCAGCGCCTCTACGCCTTTCTGGACATGGAGCTGACACCGGCCGCGCTTCGCCGGATGGAAGCTTATACGGCCCGCGCCGCGCGCCGGCACCTCGCGCGCCCGCACGCCTATGCGCTGGCGGAATTCGGCCTCACCGACGACGAGGTGACGGCGCGTCTCTCGGCATAGGCGGCGCGCACCGTCGGCAGGCGCCACCAGGGCGTCGACGGCGACAGATGGTGCTCATGATGATAGCCGCCGAAGTGAAAACAGCTGACGAGCGAGGCGAGATCCGACATTGGCAGCGAGCGCGTGCGATGCCGGTCGGCAAAGGCTGCGCCATCATCGTGACGATGCGGCAGATAGGTACCGAAATAGAACAGCTGCAGCACCGCCAGCAGGGACGGCAGCGCCCAGAACAGCATGATGTTCGCGAAGCTGGCCCCCAGAAGCGTGTAGATTACGCCGACACCGGTCAGCCGGATCGTCTGCCACCAGCTGTAATAGCCGGTGAAGAAACGCGTCAGCCAAGGCCCGAATGCCCGCGGATCGCGCGCATTGAAATCGGGATCGCCGGCCGTGCCGGCATATTTATGATGGTCGAAATGCGCCGGCGCCATGCGTGCGAAGTCGATGCCGGCATAGATCATCAGCGCGCACCGCCCCAGCGCATGTTGCAGGCGCGGCCAGCGCGGCGCCACCGCCCCGTGCATGGCGTCATGCGCGGTGATGAAGAGCGCCGTCGAAAGCCAGGCCTGCACCAGGACGAGCGCGGCCGCGATGCCCGCCGTCTCCACCGTCACGGTCAGACCGAAAATCGCGC
>JBCCAC010000048.1:0-10580 GCA_039815015.1 Pseudomonadota bacterium
AACAGCACGGCTTCGACCATGAATACGATCTGGAAGGCGGCAGCGGTCTCGCCGGTCATCGCGCGCAGCCAATCGACGAGAACGGCGCCCGTCAGCCCGCCCAGCCCGAAGGCGATCGCTTGCGATGCGCCCCAGACGCCCATGCGCGCGCCTTCTCCCGTCCCTTTGCTCGCCCCCTTGCTTGCCAAGCCCAGCATGGCGCCGACGGCGGCGACGGCGAAGATGCCGTTCGCAACGCCCAGTCCGAAGACGTTGGCGCGGATCGGCCATGCGCCGCCCTCGGTCGCCGCGAAGGACAGGCCGGCGAGCATGACCGCGGACCCGATACAGCCGGCGACGATCCATAATTTCAGATTCGGCCCGAAGCGCCTGGCATAGAGGCTACCGCCCAGCCCGGCGAAGATCATGCCGATCAGAACGCCGCCATGCTGCACGCCCGCCAGCTGCGTGGATTCGCCCGGCGTCATCTGGAACAGGAAGCCGGCGAACGGCTCCAGGATCAGATCCTGCATCGAATAGGCGAGCATGGAAATGAACACGAAATAGGTGAAATGACGCGCCTCGCGCTCCTGCCAGATGGCCCCGAGCGTCGCGGCGAAGGGCTTCATGGGTTCCGGAGCGTCGGACCCGGCGATCTCCGGCGTGCTGCGTTCCAGATTGCGCAGGGCCAGCATGGCGATGCCGAACGCCGCCAGCGCGACGAGGCTGGCGACGATGGCCAGCCGTCCCGCGCTGAACGGGTCCAGGAACGCGCCGGATACGCCCGCCGCGACGACGATGCCGGCGACCATCATCGTCCAGCTGATCGCCGCGGCCGCCGGCTTGCGCTCGGCCGCGACGCGCGAGGCGAGCAGCGCGAGGAGCGCCGTCCCCGACATGCCGACGCCGAAACCGATCATGGTAAAGGCGGCGATGGCGAGAAGCGCAGCGAGCAGGCCCGGGTCCGCCATCATGACCGTCGCGTCGACGGCGAGGACCGCTCCGAGCGCCAGGATGCCGAGGCCGCCGACGATCCACGGCGTGCGTTGCCGGGACCGATCGGATTTGTGCCCCCAGAGCGGCCGCGACAGCTGCACGGCATAGTGCCAGGCCACCAGGGCGGCGGGAATCGCGGCCGCGGTCGAATATTCGACGACCATGACGCGGTTGAGGAGCGACGTCGCCAGCATGACGATCGCGCCGATCGCGGCCTGTACCGTTCCCAGCCGGACGATGCCGAACCAGCCGAGGCCGCGTCCGTCCGCGGTACGATCGATCATGGCGTTCATAAATACCCCCCAAGGCCGAGTGCCGCGGCGAGCATGCCGAGCACGTAAAGCGAGACACCCGTCGCATTGTACCAGGGCGCGAAGCGGCTGGGATCACGCACGAGGCGCACCATCAGACCGATCTGCACCGACAGGAACAGCGCTATGATGAGCGCCGATATCCGGTAGTCTTCGGCGACGAGGAGCGCGATCACGGCGACCTGCGACAGCGCCATGACGGCGCACGCCATCAGCGCGGCGCGCCGCTCCCCGAGCATGACGGGAAGCGAATTGAGGCCGGTGGCACGATCGCCATCGACCGCCTTGAAATCGTTGAGCGTCATGATGCCCCAGGCCCCGAGACTGTAGAGGAGCAGGACGGCGATGACCTCCGTGGCGGGCAGGCCGCCCACCATGATGCTGGCCCCGGTGAACCAGGACAGGCCCTCATAGCTGAGCGCGCAGGCGGCCGGACCGAGCCAGCCGCTACGTTTCAGCCGGACCGGCGGCGCGCTGTAAGCCCAGCCGAAAAGGAGGGCGACGCACGTCGCGGCGAATACCCAGATGCCGAGCGCCGCGCCGAGGAGGAGCGACAGCAGCGTTCCCGACAGCGCGATCCAGACGGGCCATCGGCCGGGAATGCGGCCCGACGGAATGGGACGATCGGGCTCGTTGATGGCGTCGACATGCCGGTCGCACCAGTCGTTGATCACCTGGCTCGTCCCGCAGACGGCGGGCCCCGTCAGCACGATGCCCGCGACCAGGAACAGCCAGTTTTCGGTTATGGAGGCACCGGACGAGACGACGCCGCAAAGGAACGCCCACATCGGCGGAAACCACGTTACCGGCTTTGCCAGTTCGAGCACGTCCCGCGGCGCCGGCGGGCGCAGGAACGACGTCGAAATTGCCGAGTCTGCCATGCGTGTGAAGCTATGCTTCACATCATGAAGTGTCAAACAAATTGGACAGTCGATATGTCCGGTTTACGCGACCGTCGATATTCCCGCCCGCTCAGTCGTTTCCGGACAGATTGCCGATGCCGTGCCGGTGCAGTTTCGAATACAGGCTCTGACGGCTGAGACCGAGAATTTCGGCGGCCGAGGCGCGGTTGTCGGACGTATGTGCCAGCGCCGCCTCGATGCACATGCGCTCGATGAGGTCAGTGCTTTCGCGCACGATCTCCTTCAACGGTTTGCGCCCGACGAGTTCCGTCAGCTGGTCCACCGACTGCGGCAGTTCCTGCCCGATATCAACAAGGTCGCGCTCGCGCCGCCCGGTCGCCCGCACCGAATAGCCGAACAGGGGTCGGTCGCGCTCGACCATGATCGCGGAAATCTCGACCGGCTCCTCGCCGCCATTGAGATCGTGCACGATCGAGTTGAAATTGCGCACGTTGCGATGGTCGCGCAGCTGCTTGCGGAGAAGGCCAAGGTCGATGTCCGGACGGCCGATGAACCGGTTGAGCGACACGCCCGCAAGCTGCTCCACCGAACCGGCCTGGACGAGTTCCGCGAAGGCGCGATTGGCGACGATGATGTCCTGCTTCTCGTTCGCCAGCACGAACGCATCGGGCATTTTCTCGACGACGTCGAGGACGTAGCGGTCCGATGGCTTGCCCGGAATTTCATGCAGGCCGTCATCGATATTGATGAGCCAGTAGCGCTTTCCGGACTGGCGGAACGACGACAGGGTCAGGCGCACATTGTCGGTCCCGCCGGCGAGGCGAACCTCGACCGGATCGGACATGCCGCTGACCGACGCCGCGCCGATATGGGCAACGAGCCGGTCCCGCGACGCTTCCTCCACCAGTCCCGACAATGATGTCCCGTTGAGGCTGCCCGGGGCGACGTCGATCAACGCGTGCATCGCGCGGTTCGCCTGCTGGATCAGGAGAGAGTCCGCATCGACGATCAGGACGGGATAGGAGATATTGTCGAACAGCAGGCGGTAGCGCGTTTCCGTCTGCCGGAGGTTCAGATAGTCGCGTTCCATCGACTGCTGCGTCTGCAGCAGACGCTGCTGCAGTTTCGAGACCATGCGCAGATCCTGGCCGATGGCGATGGCGGCACTGCCCTTCGCGGGACGAATGACGCGGTACTTCACGGGCACGTCGGCGCCGTCATGGCGGTGATTGACCTGTTTCCAGACCGCATCGCTGCCCTGCCGCGTATCGAGGAGCCGCTCGATCTTCGGCCGGCTTTCGGCGGTGACCGTGTCGACCCACTTCCGGCCGATCCACTGGTTCGCAAGTTCATGATCGGCGCTCTTGATGGCGACGTCGCGCACGATCTGGTTTTCGTCGATCGCCACCATGAAATCGCCCGCGCTGTAGGCGAGCTCTACGAAATCCGCCGTGGCAAATCCGGCGAACATGGCATCGGGATCACTGAACGGGATCCGATCGCCACCAGGGGATTGCATATCCATCTTCGCGGCCCGCGATCAAAGCGGCCGCGCGCGTCGCACCGCCTCCAGCGGAACCAGGCTATTGGCGAGATCGACCGCGCTGGGCGCGTCCATCGCCGTACCGTCGCCACCGCAGCATTCGACGAGTTCAGGTTGTTCTATGATGACGCGACCGCCCATCATGATGCGAATTCCCGGATTGCTGGAAACGGACCTGATCGCGTTGACGAGTCCGGAGAGTTCCGCCCTAGGACAGTCGTTCGTGATGGTCAATCCGACGAGGTCGTAGTGACGATCGGCAAAGGTTCCGATCAGTTCCGACTGGGTGGGCTCCATCAGCACCTGCGTTTCCCAGCCCGCGCGCTGGAAACATTCGGCGACCATGAGCGTGCCGAGACTGTGCTGTTCGCCCGGCATCGTCGAAAACAGGGCCGACCGAAGGCCCTGTCCGGACGCGGCGGCCGGCGGCACACACAGGGTCAGTTCCCGCAGCACCTCCTGAATACGCCAGAGTGCCATGGTCACGTCGACGAAGTCGCACGCGTCCGCTTCCCAAAGCTCGCCGAGATGCCGCGCCGCGGGGGCGAGCAGATCGACAAAAATCGTCTCTACCGAGCTTCCCCGCGAGAGGCATCCATCCAGAACATCCAGCAGGCTACCCGCCTCCCGTTCCAGCGAAAGCCGAGCGAATTCGCTGACTTCATCGTCCGAAATCGCAGAGTGGGGCGTCGATCCCGCTGCAGCCGCAGCGCTGTCCGCATCATGAGAACAGGCGGGACGCTTCCGGTCTGCGATCAGTTTCGGAATGACGAGACTTTCAAGGACGACCGACAGGTTCTGTGCGCTCTGTTCGCTGTCGGCGATATTGCCGGCGCGGGCGTCGGCTTCCTGTTTCGCGGGATCGAATTTTCGGAGAACGGCCCGCCAATCATCGATCCGCGAGCGGAGATCAGACATCCCGAAAGCTAGAGCCATCGCCAGACCCTCCCCAGGCCGAATTGGCGTTGCACGAGCGGGCCGTGTGTTCACGTTGCCTCAATATGTTCGCACGACTTTGCGCCGTGAGTCGCAACGCTATGCCAATTCGGCATCCACTGCAATACAGACATGTCCATAAATATGGACGTCCAAAAAACTTGACACTTTATCGCGGACGATCCTAGGTTCAGGCCATACCAATAACGAAAGGCATGAACTGTCTGATGGGGGGATCGGCCAAATTAACGGCAAAGCGGAGCCGCCCGAATATTCGGGACGGATCTGTAACGATAAAGCCGCTCTACACGCCGGCGCAGCGTATCCGCCGCGATTCTTCCGTATGGACCTTGGTTCAGGGCGTACTCGCCCCGCTTCAGTTCCTCATCTTCGCGATCAGTCTCGGCCTCGTCGTGCGGTTCCTGATGACGGGCGCGGGCGAGTCGGCGGCCGAGATTTCGGTGCTCGTGAAGACGCTGGCGCTCTACGCCATCATGGTCACCGGCTCGATCTGGGAAAAGGCCGTCTTCGACGAATGGCTGTTCGCCCGCCCCTTCTTCTGGGAGGACGTCTTCAGCATGGCGGTGCTGGCGCTCCACACCGCCTATATCGTCATGCTGCTGAACGGCTGGGGCACGGCCCATGACCGCATGTATGTGGCCCTCGCCGCCTATGCGACCTATGTCGTCAATGCCGGCCAGTTCCTCTGGAAACTGCGCGTCGCCCGCCTGGAAGGCGACACGCAGGCGGCGGTTCCGGCATGAACGCGCCGGCGACGATCGTGAAGGCGCCGGATATGAAGGCGTCCGGTCACGGCGCCGGCGGCGATTGCGCACCCGTCCTGAAGGAACGCGGCCAGCGCGAAGTCTACTGCGGGCTGACGGGAATCATCTGGCTGCACCGCAAGATGCAGGACGCCTTCTTCCTGGTGGTCGGCTCGCGTACCTGCGCCCACCTGATCCAGTCGGCGGCCGGCGTCATGATCTTCGCCGAACCCCGCTTCGCAACCGCGATCATGGAAGAGCGCGATCTGGCGGGCCTGGCCGATGCGAACGAGGAACTCGACCGCATCGTCGACCGGCTGCTGGCACGCCGTCCTGAAATCAAATCGCTGTTTCTGGTCGGCAGCTGTCCGTCCGAAGTCATCAAGCTGGACCTTTCAAAGGCCGCGCAGCGCCTCGGCGCCAAACATGCTCCGAACGTCCGCGTCCTCAACTATTCCGGCAGCGGCATCGAAACGACCTTCACCGAGGGCGAGGATGCGTGCCTCGCTTCGCTGGTACCGGTCATGCCCGCACGCGCCGACGATGCGGCGCGCAATCTCGTGATCGTCGGCTCGCTGCCGGATATCGTCGAGGATCAGTTCCGGCGCCTGCTCGCCGAAATCGGCATCGATACGGTCGGCAGCCTGCCGGAACGCGCCGTCGCCGCGCTGCCGGGCGTCGGGGCGAATACCCGCTATCTTCTCGCGCAGCCCTTCCTCGGCGATACGGCGCAGGCGTTGGAAACGCGGGGCGCCAAGCGGATCGACGCGCTGTTTCCCTTCGGCGTCGACGGCACGACCGACTGGCTGCACGCCGCCGCCGCCGCATTCGATATCGACCCCGCCCATGTGGACCGCGTCCTGGCACCGTTCCAGGAGCGCGGGCGCCGGGCCCTGGCGCACCATCGCGACCGCCTTACCGGCAAGACCATCTTCTTCATGCCCGACTCGCAGCTGGAAGTGCCGCTCGCGCGCTTCCTCGCCGGCGAACTGGGCATGACTCTCGTGGAGGTGGGGACGCCCTATCTTCACCGCGCTCACCTCGCCCAGGAGCTCGCGGCGCTGCCCGCCAATGTGTTCCTCAGCGAGGGGCAGGATGTCGACCGGCAGCTGGACCGGGTCCGCGACACCCGTCCGGACCTTACCGTCTGCGGCCTCGGCCTTGCCAATCCGCTGGAGGCGGAGGGCCTCGCCACGAAATGGGCCATCGAGCTCGTCTTCTCGCCGATCCACGGTTTCGATCAGGCAGGCGATCTCGCCGAACTGTTCGCCCGCCCTCTGCGCCGTCGCGACATGTTGAGGGTGTAGAGATGCAGCTGGCCGTCTGGACATATGAAGGTCCGCCGCATGTCGGCGCGATGCGGGTGGCGACGGCGATGACGGGCGTTCACTACCTGCTGCATTCGCCGCAGGGCGACACCTATGCCGACCTCCTGTTCACGATGATCGAACGGCGGGACCAGCGGCCGCCGGTGACCTATACGACCTTCCAGGCCCGCGACCTTGGCAAGGATACGTCGGCGCTGTTTCAGGATGCGGCCGAAGAGGCGGTAGCGCGCTTCTCGCCCGATGCCCTTCTGGTCGGCGCGTCCTGCACGGCGGAGCTGATCCAGGACGATCCCGCCGGTCTTGCCGAGAAAATGGGCCTCCCGATTCCGGTCATCCCGCTGGAACTGCCCAGCTACCAGCGCAAGGAACACTGGGGCGCGGCGGAGACCTTCTACCAGATCGTGCGCACGCTGGCCGACAAGAGCGTCCGGCCGGATGAGGCGGCGACGCGCCGTCCGCTGGCGAACCTTCTCGGCCCGACGGCGCTCGGGTTCCGGCACCGCGACGATGTCGTCGAAATCACCGGCCTGCTGGACCGGATGGGTATCGATGTGAACGTCACCGCACCGCTGGGGGCGAGCGCCGCGGATGTCGCCAGGCTGGGCGCGGCCGATTTCAACATCGTCATGTACCCTGAAACCGGCGATCTCGCCGCGGACTATCTGAAGCGCGAATTCGGTCAGCCGGCGGTACGAACCGTACCGATCGGCGTCGGCGCGACGCAGGATTTCATCCGCGAGGTGGCGGACGTCGCCGGGGTCGATCCGCAGCCGATGCTGGCGGACGGGCTGTCACGCCTCGGCTGGTGGAGCCGGTCGGTCGATTCCAACTATCTGACGGGCAAGCGCGTCTTCATCTTCGGCGACGGCACCCATGCGGTGGCCGCGGCGCGCATCGCGCATGAGGAGCTGGGCTTCAAGGTCGTCGGCCTCGGCTGCTACAATCGCGAATATGCCCGCGACGTCCGCGCCGCGGCGAAGGCTTATGGCGTCGATCCGCTGATCACCGACGATCATCTGGACGTCGAACAGGCGATCGCGGACGCCCAGCCGGAACTCGTCCTCGGCACGCAGATGGAACGGCACATCGCCAAGCGGCTGGGCCTGCCCTGCGCCGTCATTTCCTCGCCCGTCCACGTGCAGGATTTTCCGGCACGCTTTTCGCCGCAAATGGGCTTCGAAGGCGCGAACGTGATCTTCGACGACTGGGTGCATCCGCTCGTCATGGGGCTGGAAGAGCACCTCCTCACCATGTTCCGCGACGATTTCGAATTTAACGACGGCGCCGGACCGTCGCATCTGGGGCCGGGCCATGCCGCCCCCGCGCTTAAAGCATCCGCGCCCGTACTGGAGGCGTCCGCGCCGGCGGCGAACGATGCCGGATCGGTCTGGAGCGCGGACGCCGAGCGCGAGCTGAAGAAAATTCCCTTCTTCGTCCGCGGCAAGGCCCGGAAAAACACCGAAACCTTCGCCGCCGAGCAGGGCGTGGCGACCATCGATCTGACGACACTCTACGAGGCGAAGGCGCATTATGCCCGATAAAGCCCGCCCCGAAGTGCGCCCCGAAGTGCGCGTCGTGATCGTCACGCTGGACAATCATCTGGCCGGCGCGGTGGAGCGGGCGAACCGGCGCCTGTCGGCGGACCATGTCAGCATCGGCCTCTATGCGGCCGCGGACTGGGATCGCGACCCGGCCGTCCTCACCCGTGCGAAGGCGGATATCGCACAGGCCGACATCGTAATCGCGACGATGCTGTTCCTGGACGATCATGTGCGCGCCATTCATCCGGCGCTGATGGCGCGGCGCGACGATTGCGATGCCATGGTCGGGCTGATGTCGGCGGCGGACATCGTGAAGCTGACCCGGCTCGGCGATTACAGCATGGCGAAGCCCGCGAAAGGCCCGCTGGCGCTCCTCAAGAAACTGCGCGGCTCCAAGAAGCCGGGCGGCAGTTCGGGCGCGGGCCAGATGCGCATGCTGCGGCGGCTGCCCAAGATCCTGCGCTTCATCCCCGGCGCCGCCCAGGACGTCCGGCAATATTTCCTGACGCTGCAATACTGGCTGGCGGGGTCGGACGACAATGTCGTCGACATGGTGCGCGGCCTGATCGACCGCTACGCGGCAGGCGAGCGTGGGTGCCTGAAGGGCCACATGGCGGCCGAGCCGCCGCGCGACTATCCGGACGTCGGCGTCTATCATCCGGAAATAAAGGGCCGGATGGCCGAGGATATCGGCAGGCTGCCGAAATCGCGGGCTCAGAAGGCCGGGACGTCGGCGGGGACCGTCGGCGTCCTTATGCTGCGCTCCTATCTCCTCGGCCGCGATACCGGTCATTATGACGGCATGATCCAGGCGCTGGAGGCTGAGGGGCTGACGGTCATTCCGGCCTTCGCCAACGGTCTCGATTCCCGGCCGGCCATCGACAGATATTTCGTGCGCGACGGCCGGGCGACGGTCGATGCGGTCATCAACCTGACCGGCTTCTCGCTGGTGGGCGGCCCGGCCTTTAATGACGTCGACGCCGCCGTCGAAACGCTCGCCGCGCTCGACGTGCCCTATATCGCCGCGCATCCGATCGAGTTCCAGTCGCTGGAAAGCTGGCGCGAAGGCCGGCAGGGCCTCCTGCCCATCGAAACCACGATGATGCTGGCGATCCCGGAACTCGACGGCGCCATCGTGCCGAGCGTCTTCGGCGGCCGCTCGGACATGTCGAGCGATGGCACCCGCGCCATGCAAAGCTGCCCGGAACGCGCGGCGGCCCTGGCGAAAAAGACACGGCGGCTGATCGCGAACCGGAACACCGCGCGGCACGACCGCAAGCTCGCCATCGTGCTCTTCAACTTCCCGCCCAATGCCGGCGCGACCGGGACGGCCGCGCACCTCGCCGGCTTCGAATCCCTGCACGCGACGCTCGTGCGGCTGGGGGCGGAGGGTTATGACGTCGAGGCGCCGGCGACGGTCGATGATCTTCGCGACGCCATCCTTGCGGGCAATGCCGAACAGTTCGGCGCCGATGCCAACATCGCCGCGCGCATCCCCGCCGACGATCATGTTCGCCGCGAGCCGCATCTGGCCGAGATCGAAGCGCAATGGGGCCCCGCCCCCGGCCGGCAGCAGAGCGACGGCGCGGCGATTCACGTCTACGGCGCCCGCTTCGGCAATGTCTTCGTCGGCGTGCAGCCCGCCTTCGGCTATGAGGGCGATCCGATGCGGCTGCTGTTCGAGGGCGGGTTTACGCCGACGCACGCCTTCTCCGCCTTCTACCGCTATATCCGCGAGGATTTCGGTGCCGATGCGTGCCTGCATTTCGGAACGCACGGCGCGCTGGAATTCATGCCCGGCAAGCAGGCAGGCCTGAACGGCGACTGCTGGCCGGAACGCCTGATCGGCGATCTGCCCAATTTCTATCTCTATGCGTCGAACAATCCGTCCGAGGGCATCATCGCCAAGCGCCGGTCGGGCGCGACGCTCATCAGCTATCTGACGCCGCCGCTCGCCGAGGCGGGCCTGAGCAAGGGCCTTTGCGAGTTGAAGGCGCTCGTCGAGCGGTACCGGAGCGGCACGGACGATGCCGCCGAACGGGACGAGCTCGACATTATGATCCGCGACAAATGTGCGGACCTCGATATCGACGCGGGCGACCTTTCGACCCTGCCCGGCCGCCTCTACGAGATCGAGCGCGAACTGATCCCGCACGGCCTCCATGTCTTCGGCGGCGATATGGCACCCGAGGATCGCGAACAGCTGGTCACCGCCATGCTGGCGGCGACGCCGGCACTCGATCGCGACACGCTTGAGGCGACGATCGACGCCAATGACGAGATGGGCGCCCTGATGCGCGCGCTCGACGGCACCTATGT
>JBCCAC010000113.1:0-7269 GCA_039815015.1 Pseudomonadota bacterium
CTTTCTCCTTGCCGCCGTCGCCAGTATCGCGATCGTTCCCCAGATCGCGATGGCGCAAGCCCCCGTAACCGACGACGCCGACGGCGATGATTTCCACGGCGATGGGTCTCTCATTACGGTGCGGGCCGCGGGTATCGATACGCTTGACGTGCTACCCGGTACATCGGTTGTCGAGGGTTTGTTCCTGCAGCGCCAGCTCGACGGGCAGATCGGCGAGATTCTCGATGAGCTGCCGGGTGTGTCGGCGACCAGTTTCGCGCCCGGCGCGTCGCGGCCCGTTTTACGCGGTTTCCAGGGCGAGCGCGTGCGTGTCCTGACCGACGGCATCGGTACGCTCGACGTTTCGAATACCTCCGCCGATCATGCGGTCCCGGTCGACCCCCTCACGGCGCAAAGCATCGAAGTCATTCGCGGGCCTGCATCGCTTCTTTACGGCAACCAGGCGATCGGCGGCGCCGTCAATGTCATCGACAAGCGCATCCCGCGCGCCATTCCGGATGAGCCCGTCCATTTCGACGCGCGCGGCGGTTATGCAAGTGCGTCCGAGCTTCTCGAGACCGGCGCGTCGGTCGATATCGCCGTCGGAGAGCAGGTTGCGCTTCACTTCAGCGGTTCATACCGCAATACCGATGATCTGGAGGTTGGCGGCGAGGTCTTCGCGCCGGTGCTGCAGGACGCCATTCTGGCCGAAGCGGCGGCAGCCGAGGATCCGGCCGAAGCCGCCGAGTTGGAGGAACTGGCCGAAACCGACGATGTTCTGCCGAACAGTGCGACGGAGACCTTTTCCTATGCCGGCGGTATCGCTTTCAACACGGGCGAAAGCGATTTCGGGTTTTCGGTCAGCTATTACGACACGGACTATGGCGTTCCGCTCAATCCGCTGTTCAGCGAGGAAGAGGAAGGCGAGGGAGAAGGCGGCGAAGGAGAAGAGGGCGAAGATGTCATCACCATCGGCCTTGAGCAGCTCCGTGCCGACTTCCGTGGCAGCCTGGCGCTCGGCAGCGGTTTCTTCGAGCGTCTGAATACCCGGTTCGGCTATTCGAACTATACCCATACCGAGTTCGAAGGCGACGAGACCGGCACCGTCTTCGATGTCGAAGGCTTCGAGGCGCGCGCCTATCTGGACCAGAAGAAGATCGGAACCTGGCAGGGTTCGGTCGGCTTCCAATACACGTTCCGCGATTTTGAGGCGATCGGTGAAGAAGCTTTCGTCGCGCCGAATATTACCGATCAATATGCGGTCTTCGCCCTTCAGGAGGTCGACGTCGGCCCGGTCGAGGTCGATGCCTCCGTCCGCTACGAACGCACGGACGTGGAGTCCGACCTCCTCAATGCAGAGCTCGGTTTCGACGCCTACTCGGGCGCGCTTAGCCTCACCTACGAATTCATGCCGAATTTGCGCGCCGGTGTTTCCGGTTCGCGCGTCGAGCGTGCGCCGGGCGCCGAGGAATTGTTCGCGGGCGGTCCGCACATCGCAACGCAGCAGTTCGAGATCGGTTCTACCGACCTCGTCACTGAAAGTGCCGTCGGGGTTGAAGGCTTCGTGCGCGGCGAAGTCGGGCCCGTCGACGTCAGTTTCGGGATTTACGGCCAGTGGTTCGACGATTTCATCTTCTTGCAGGGTACGGGCGAAGTCGAAGACGGCCTGCCGGTCTTCATTTATCTGCAGGAAGACGTGAACTATTTCGGCCTGGAATTCGCGGTTGGCGCGCCGATCTATGAAGTGAGCGGCTTCCAGATCAGCGCCGACCTGATCGGTGACTATATCCGTGCGACCGTCGATGAGGGCGACCCCTTGCCGCGCATTCCGCCGCTGCGTTTGCTGGGCGGGCTCGAGGCCGAGAACGAAGACTTCACCGGCCGCGTGCAGCTGCAATGGGTCGACGAGCAGGACCGTGTGTCGCCCTTCGAGACGGCGACCGACGATTTCATCTTCGTCGACGCCTCACTCGCATGGCGTCCGTTCTCCGAAGAGGCCGTGACGTTGCTGGCGCAGGTCAACAATATCTTTGACGTGGTCGGCCGCCGCCACGCCAGCTTCACGAAGGACTTCGTGCCGCTGCCGGGCCGGGACTTCCGGGTCAGCGCGCGGCTGAGTTTCTAGGAGAAGCGAAGTCGCTGACTACAGGTCAGCTCAGTCATCCCGAGCGTAGTCGAGGGACGCACGATCATGACACGGTGATCCTGTGCGTGCCTCGACCACATTCGAACATGGCGAGACGGCCCGGGTTTTGACCCGGGCCGTCCTGATTCTAGCCGATGTCAGCCGTACCCAGGAGGACGGAGAATTCCTTGCACCAGATGACGAACTGATCGAACTTGGTCGGGTCGAGATCGTCGGGCAGCTTATATTCCTGCGCGCCGGTATAATCTTCCTTTTCCAGGAATTCGAAATTCGTGCCGTCGGCATAGGCACCGCCGGAGCCGAAGCCGAGATAGGCGTCGGGCGCATCGTCCAGCGAGAAATCGTCGCCCAGAACGGCGTACCAGCCGTCGGCGCGCTGTTCGATGGTGATGGTGCCGGCAACCTCATGGCTGTTGACGCCGGTGAACGTGCCCGTCGCGCCGCCTTCCCAGGCGGAGGGCGCCGCGGCGATCTCGTCCGCGGTGATCGTTTCGGAGGGTTCCGGACCGCAGGCGGTCATGGCGGCGAGCGCGGCGATCAGCGCCGGTGTCAGGAGGGTCTTGGACATGTCTGCACCTTTTCATAGTTCATCGGGCAGTGTGCCGCAGGCGACTGGCCCGCGTAAGCGGGCAAAGCGTCTTTCTTATCAGAATCCCGTCGGGCGCTTCCGTCTCCGCCGGCGGGCGTGACCCTGCGCCGCGATTGCGGGACAAGGGCTCGCGCGGCAGGACGATCGCCAATGTCCGCCCGGATCATCCGAACCGTCGATCTCGAGACCACAGGCTCGCGCCCGCCCGCGCATGATGTGTGCGAGATCGGCTGGCAGGATGTGGTCGCCGACGAGGCCGGCACCTGGCGGATCGGTGGCGGCGCCGGCGCCTTTCTGGTGGATCCCGGCCGGCCCATCCCGCCGGTGACGCAGGCGGTCCACCATATCGTCGACGAGGACGTGGCCGGTGCGCCCCTCTGGCACGACGCCGCGCCGCAGGTACTGCAATCGGGGAGTTTTCTCGCCTTTGCCGCGCATCGGGCGACGTTCGAGACGCGGTTCTGTACGCCGGCGCTCAGCCGCGGCGTGCCGTGGATCTGCACCTGGAAATGCGCGCTTCGACTGTGGCCCGACAGCCCGGGTTTTTCCAATCAGATGCTGCGCTACTGGCGCAAACCCGAGGGATTGGAGCGCGCGAAGGGTCTGCCCGTCCACCGCGCCTTTCCCGACGCCTACGTCACCGCGCACCATCTGCGCGACATGCTGGCGCTCGCATCGCCCGAGCAGCTGATCGCATGGAGCGCGGCGCCGGGCCTGCTGCCGCGCGTTCCATATGGCGAGGATCGCGGCACGGCGTTTGCGGAACTGCCCGCCGAAAAGCTCGAACGCTATCTGAAAGATCGCAACGAAGACGTCCGCTTCACCGCTAAAACGGTGCTGGAAGCCCACGGCGACGTCCGGGTTTCCGCGCCTGCGGCGGAACAACATCGCCTGATCTGAACCGCAGCTCTACAGGAGAAGTGGTAGCGCATTACCCGCCGAGTGGAGAAAGACGGGAATGGCGATGCTGCCGGTCCGAAGCGCGATCCAGACCGCGAGCAGGCTGGGGAGTGCGGTAAGTAAGAAGTAGAGCATGTTTATCGACGGGCTGCCGTCGGTTACCGAAAATGCGTGTGCGAGCCCGAACAGGAGACATGAGAGCGCAGCACCTGGCGACCAGTGGACGCCGACCGCCCGCAACTGATCGGGGAAGGCCCGATAGAGTGTGACGAGCAGCAGTCCGCGATAAAAGGCCTCTTCTTCAAGGCTCGGCATCGTCAGCTGGAAGGCAATCGTTTCCGTTGTCGCCGCTGCGCCCGGAAAGGCGATGGCGATGCTAAGGAAGAAGAGAAGGTAGGCGAGCGCGGCAGGGGCGATCGCACGCAGACTGCCGGGTGCCTGCATCAGCGTCAGCCCGCAACGTGCCCATCCGAACGCAGGCAGCGACGCCACACCAAGTGTGCAGGCGATAGCGAGCGCTTTGCCCTGCCAGTTCCAGTCCGATGGGGGCAGGAGGTTGGAAATCCGGCCATAGAGACCGCCTCCGGAGAGCAGCGCATCATTGATGACGACAAGGGCCGCCGCAATGGCTAGCCAGCGCCAGTCGACGGATGTCTTTCCCAGTAAACGCAGTAGGATCGCAACGCCAAACAGGATCGTAACGATCATCAGGATCGCTTGAAGACCGTCCGGCACCATGACCTTTCTCGTCAGTGAATTGCAGTTGTATAACAGTAATACTGAATGATGCAATGAGATCGTTCACCGTCATCATCTGGCGCGGGTCGCGCGGCGCACTATAACCTCGCGACCATGAGCTCTGCCGACGCACACGATACCCTCGACCCTGTAACCGATCCCGCCCGGCAGGACGCGCTGGAGGACGGCCAGCTGAAGGCGAGCTTCGTCGAAGAGGTGCGCGATGCGCTCGATGCCGGCGACGAGGGCCGCGTGCAGACGCTCGCCGCGCCGCTGCACAATGCCGACATCGCCGACCTGATCGAGCAGGTCGCGCCCGCGACCCGCGCCGGGCTTGCCGCCGCGCTCGGCCCGCAGCTCGATCCCGAGGTCATCGCCGAAATGGACGATGAGGTGCGTGAGGACCTTATCGATGCCCTGCCGCCCGAACAGGTCGCCGAGGTCCTGGGCGAACTCGACACCGACGATGCGGTCGCGATCGTCGAGGATCTGGACGATGAGGACCAGCGCGCGGTGCTGCGCGAGCTGGAACCCGACGACCGCGCCGCCATCGAGGAGGCACTGGGCTATCCGGAGGAATCCGCCGGCCGCCTGATGCAGCGCGACCTGATCGCGGTTCCCGAGCATTGGACCGTCGGGCAGACCATCGACTATCTGCGCGGCCATAGCGATGACGAGCTGGCCGAGGATTTCTACGAGATCTTCGTGACGGACATGCGCCACCACCCGGTCGGCACCATGAAATTGTCGTGCCTGTTGCGCAGCCAGCGCGACGCGGCCGTTACCGATATCATGGAGCACGAACAGACGCTGGTCCCCGTCCTGATGGACCAGGAGGAGGTCGCGCTCCGCTTCCAGAAATACAATCTCGTCAGCGCCGCCGTGGTCGACGAGAGCGAGCGGCTCGTCGGCGTCATCACGGTTGACGACATCGTCGACGTCGTCCAGCTGGAGGCCGACGAGGATTTCCGCCGGTTGACGGGCGCGGAGGAGGGCGGCCTCAACGAGCGCACGCGCGACATCGTGCGCCAGCGGCTCCGGTGGCTCATCATCAATCTGGGCACCGCCGTCGTCGCCTCCATCGTCATCGGCATCTTCGCCGGCACCATCGAGGCGATCATCGCGCTCGCCATCCTGATGCCGATCGTCGCGAGCCTGGGCGGCAATGCCGCGACGCAGACCATGGCCGTCACCGTGCGCGCCCTCGCGACCGACGAGCTGACGGCGGCGAATACGCGCCGTACGATCATCAAGGAAATCCGGGTCGCCATCATCAACGGTCTCGCCATCGCCGTCCTGATCGGGCTGGGCGCCGGGCTGTATTTCGCCGATGTCGAGCTGGGCGGCGTCATCGCGGTCGCCATGCTGGGCAATATCATCGTCGCCGGCATGGCGGGATTTCTCGTGCCGGTGACGCTCGACCGGCTGGGCATCGATCCGGCGGTCTCCTCGTCCGTTTTCGTCACCATGACGACCGATGTCATGGGGTTCCTCCTGTTTCTCGGGCTGGCGAGCCTTGTCCTCCTTTGACGGTCGCCCCTGATGGCAAAGGTTCTGCTCGCCGACGACGAGGCGCTGGTCGCGCGCCTCTACGCCCGCGCCGTCGAGGTGGCGGGGCATGAGCCTAGTGTCGTCACGGACGGCGAAGCCGCCTTTCAGGCGATCGTCGACGACCCGCCTGCGCTTCTTCTCACCGACCTCAACATGCCGGGCCTTTCCGGCGACCGGCTGGCTGCGCGGCTTCTGGAACGCGGCCTCAAGACCTTTCCCATCATCCTGATGTCGGCCGACGACACCACGGCACTGGTCGTCGCCGGCGTGCGCGCGGGCATCGACGATTTCATGGTGAAGGGAATGGCCTTCGAACGGCTCCGCGCGCGATTGTCCTTCTGGCTCGACGGGCCGTTCCCGGGCCTGCCGGCGCATATTCGCGGCGATGCGTCCCAGGCGATGGCGCGCCGGCCGCCGGACGATCCGCCCATCGCGCGGCTGCATGGCGATCTCGGCTGGCTGGTCGATCGCACACTGATCGTCATCGCCGATCTTATCGACGCCGAACCGGACGGCTTCGGCGAGCGCCCCGTCGACCTTATCCGCCTGCTGGGCGTCATCGACGGCGTGCTGGCGCTGCTCGCCCGGTCCAACGGTCTCGTACAGCTGCGCCGGCTGGAGGCGCTGGGCGCGGTGGCCGACGGGCTCGGCGACCCGTGGACGGTGAGGTTGCGGCCGCTGTTCGCCCGTTTCGAACGCATCGCCCGGGATGCCACGTTCCGGCACGCGGCGCAGTCGCTGAAGCTCAGCCTGTGACCGCGCCGCCGGCGGATCGTCTCAACCTGACGAAGGTCGCGGTCGGCGTCGCCAGCGTCGGCGCGCTGGAAACCCGCAATCTCGGCCGTACGCGCACGTTCGAAGGCGTGGACGCATGCCCGATCTACACGCGCTATCGGCCCAAGGATTACGAACGGCTGATCGGCGGTTCGCTCTACTGGATCATCAAGCACGTCATTTCGGTTCGCCAGGACATTCTCGGCTTCGAGGCGGCGACCTGGAAGGGCAAGCCCGGCTGCCGCATCTGGCTGGGCGCCCGGCTGCACCCGGTCACACCGCGCCGCAAGCGCGCGCATCAGGGCTGGCGCTATCTGAAGCCCGAGGATGCGCCGCCCGATCTCGGTGGCGACGACGCCGGTCTGGGCGAAATGCCCATGAAGATGGCGCAGACCCTGTCGCGGCTGGGCCTGATCTGACATCAGGCCGTCAGTACGCGATGCACGGGGACAAGCCGGTGCCAGATACGGCGTCAGATGTGGGCGCGAACGCGCTCTAGCAGTGAATGTCGCCCGACCCGCTGACCGCAACCGTGCAGCTCGGGTCGCCCTTGACGCGGATATCGCCGGAGCCCTTGACCGCCGCATTCACC
>JBCCAC010000228.1:0-4461 GCA_039815015.1 Pseudomonadota bacterium
ATCTTGGCGCCGGCCTCCATGTTGATACGCGTGTAGCTGATGTCGCCGGATGTCCGCGCGCTCTTCTCGATCGTCAGATTATCGGCCGTGATGGAGCCGGAAACCTCGCCGGCGATGCGGGCTTCCTGCGCGTCGATCGCGCCGGCGACATGACCGCTTTCACCCAGAACGAGCGTACCGCATTTCACGTCGCCTTCGACGCGGCCCTCCAGATGAAGATCGCCGTCGGCGACGACGTTGCCGGTCACGGTCACGCCCTCGCCGAGAACGGAAAACGCGGCGGAGGCGCCTTTGGCCGGGGACTTCACCGGGCTGCGCTTCGTCTCAGCCGGCATGGGCGGCGTGGAGACGGCGTCCGGCGACGGTTTGGATTTCGAGAACATGATCATTTGCCTCCAGAAAGGGCCGCGGATTGACGGCCTTGCCGTCGATGCGGACTTCGAAATGCAGATGCGTGCCGGTGGACCGTCCGGTCGATCCCATCCGACCGACCTGCTGCCCACGCTCGACGCGGTCGCCGACCTTGACGTCCAGCTTCGACATATGGGCGTAGCGCGTGCGGATGCCACGGCCATGATCGATCTCGACGGCCTTGCCATAGCCGGCCCAGCGCGCGGCGCGGACGACCTTGCCCGGGCCGGCGGCCAGGATCGGCTCGCCATGCGCGCCTGCAAAATCCTGACCCTGATGGCGTGCCGGCGTGCCACGGAACGGGTCGTAGCGAAAACCGAACCGGCTTGTCAGGCGGCTGTTCTTCGCCGGCGAGAATGACGGAACCGCAACCAGAGCGCGCTCCAGACGATCGAGGCGGTCCATCGCGACGGTCAGGTCGGCGAACGGCGTCTGCGGCAGATCGGCCTTCGTCGCGCCGAAGGGGACGAAGGGGCCGCCCTTGGCGGAATTGCCGATGAAACGTTTCGGGTTCAGTCCCAGACGCTTCATTTCGCGTTCGGCGCGCGCGACCCGGGCTTCGGCCAGACTGGCCACGCCGCTGGCAAATGCGAGCTGACGGGCTTCGAGGCGAGCGAGATCCGTGGCGGCCGGAATGGCGGCCAGCGCCGCGCTGTCATTGCCCTCGGTGTCATCGACTGCCGGCGCGACAACCTTCTCGTTCACGGCTTCCAGACTGCCCGCCGCCGGTGTTTCTCCGAAATAATCCTCTGCCAGCGTATCGAGAAAGTCCTGCCGCGCCGTCAGACGCCGGGCCCGCGCCTCGACGCCTTCGCGAATATCGTCCACCGCAGCGGCGGTGGCCGCAACCCGCTCCGCTTCCTCGGCCATGGCGAGGCGATCGGCGTTCGCATCCGCCTGCGCGATCAGCATCACGCCGGATATGGTGAGCCATGTCAGGAGAATCGTCGCAATGCTGCCGGCGGCGAGTAGCTGAAGGCGGCGCGACACGGTCAGGAACCGTACCTGGCCGTTGCTGCGCATGTAGAATTCGCGGTCGACGAACGCGGCGTTCACGACACTGATCAGACGATACAGGATATTGGCCCCCGAACGCTTTACCCTCGCCGCACGACCAGCCCCGCTCGTGCGCCTTTCATGGTGGGTAGAGGCTCCGGGGGTTAACAATCAATCAATAGTTACGCATCCGTCCGGGCCGCGGCGGTGAACCGTTGCCAACCTGCGTTCAGACGATGTCGTCAGGCGACCCGTTCACGTACATAGCTGCCGGGCGCGTCCTCGATGGCCTTCAGCTTGCGCGTGCCGGGCTTGCGCGCCGCGACCAGCTTGCCCGACTGGGGAATCAGCCAGTCGATCCAGTCCGGCCACCAAGACCCTTCATGTTCGGTGGCGCGCGCGCGGAACTCGTCCAGCGTGTCGGGCAGATCGCCGTCTAATGTCCAATGCTGGTATTTCTTCGCGCTCGGCGGATTGACGACGCCGGCGATATGGCCGCTGCCCGCCATCGTAAACCGGATCGGGCCGGAGAAATGCTTCGTCAGTTTCCAGACCGAGGGGAGGGGGGCGATATGGTCTTCCTTGCCGGCCTGGATGTAGGTCGGCACCTCTACCGTGCCGAGGTCGATGGGCACACCGTCGACGCTGATCCCGCCCGGCTTGGCCAGCAGATTGTCGCGATAGAGATCGCGCAGATAATTCTGGTGCCAGCGCGCCGGAACGTTGGTGGCATCGGAGTTCCAGAACAGCAGGTCGAACGGAAAATAATCCTTACCCATCAAATAATTATTGACGACATAATTCCAGATCAGATCGTTCGAGCGCAGCATGTTGAAGGTCGTTGCCATGGTGCGGCCGTCCAGATAGCCGCGCGCCTTCGACTGGTCGTCGATCAGCGTCAGTTCGCCATCGTCGATGAAGACGTTGAGCTCACCGGCCTCCTCGAAATCGACCTGCGCGGTAAAGAAGGTCGCCGACCTCACCTTGTCCGCTTCGCCGCGTGCGGTCATGAGCGCCAGGACGGCGGCCAGCGTCGTCCCCGCGACGCAATAGCCGATCGTGTGCACCGCCGGGGCCTTCGTATCGGCCAGAACCTGGTCGATGGCAGTCAGGAAACCTTCCTTCACATAATCGTCCTGCTCGACATCGGCGGTCGTCTCGTCGGCGTTCTTCCAGCTGACGACATAAACGGTCAGCCCCTGTTCGACGGCCCAGCGGATGAAGCTCTTCTCCGCCGTCAGGTCCAGAATGTAGAATTTGTTGATCCATGGCGGGAAGATGAGCAGCGGAATCTCGCGCACCTTCGCCGTCGTCGGCGCATACTGGATCAGCTGGAACAGCCGGTTCTGATAGACCACCTTTCCGGGCGTGACGGCGACGTTGACGCCGACCTCGAACGCCTCCTCGTCCGTCATGCGCATGCGGCCGTTTTCCAGGTCGCGCAGCAGATGCTCCGTGCCCTTCAGAAGATTCTCGCCGCGCGTTTCGACGGTCGTCTTCAGGACTTCGGGATTGGTCAGCGCGTAGTTCGATGGCGACAGCGCATCGACGAACTGCTGCGTGTAAAAGCGCGCCTTCTCGCGATCCTGCTCGTCGAGCCCTTCCAGTTCGCCGACGGCGTCCATGATATAGCGGCTGGACAGAAGATAGGCCTCGCGGATGAAGGCGAAGGCGGGCAGTTCTTCCCAGCCGTCGCCGGCGAAGCGGCGGTCGCGCTTGCCGCTATTGTCACCGCTCTCCGGAACCTCGCCGCCCAGAAAGCCCTGCCACAGGCGCACGGCATCCTGCATATAGTCCATCTGCATCTGCGCGATCTTCATCGGATCGCTGAGCGCGGCCTGCGTCATCCCGGACCAGAGGTCAGTCATGCCGAAGGGATCGGGATTGGTCGGAATGGCCGTCTGGCTGTCCTGCCGCGACCAGAAATCCAGCATCATCTGCTGCACCTTGCCGGTCAGATAGGTCATGCGTTCGAAGGTTTCGGTCGCGTCCTGAACGGTATCGCTTGCTGCGTCGTCGGCGGCGGTCGGTTCGGCCATGGTCGGATCCCCAAGGTTTTGCTCGCCAAGCGGATTTTTCCGCGCTTATAGCGATGCCCACCTCCGACAATGCCGTGCCCGGCGAAAGGTTCAATAGGCCTGCCCTGACGTGACCGAAGATTTCTACCGCATCCGGCGCCTGCCGCCCTATGTCTTTGCCGAGGTGAATGCGGCGAAGGCGGCGGCGCGGCAGGCCGGGATGGACGTCATCGACCTCGGCATGGGCAATCCCGACACGCCGCCGTCGCCCTATGTCATCCAGAAACTGGCCGAGGTCGCCGCCGACCCGAAGGCGCACCGTTATTCGGCCAGCCGTGGGATCAAGGGCCTGCGTGCGGCGCAGGCGCGCTATTATCAGCGGCGGTTCGGCGTGACGCTGGATCCGGAAACGGAAATCTGCGTGACGCTGGGATCGAAGGAGGGGCTCGCGAACCTCGCCCAGGCCATCACGGCGCCCGGTGACGTTATCCTGTCGCCCAACCCCTCCTATCCCATCCATGCGTTCGGCTTCATCATCGCCGGCGCGACGATCCGTTCGATCCCGGTGCGGCCGGGTCCCGACTTCTTTCAGGCGCTCGACTACCAGATGCGGTACACCGTGCCGCGCCCGACGGGCATGGTCATCGGCTATCCCGCCAATCCGACGGCGGAGACGGTGGATCTCGATTTCTACCGGGATGTCGTCGCCTTCGCGAAGGCGAACGACATCTGGGTTATCGATTACTAGCTGATACTGGTCAGTTAGTGAATGACGGGCTACTAACCACAGAAGAAGTCGATATTACGGGGCTAAGACCAGGAGAATCTCAAACTTTTACTATTGAATATGCCAACAATACTTCCTATGTTGCCCCTGCGGCATACACTTTAATTAGCGAAGTTGTTCCAGAAAACAATACTGATCCAAATCTCCTCAACAACCAGACTTTTGAGCTAGTTTCTGCTCCTGGTACTGACGTTGTTCTTGATTGGAATGCAACAGCAATCAATGCCGCAGCTAATCATTTTAGATTTG
>JBCCAC010000037.1:0-11634 GCA_039815015.1 Pseudomonadota bacterium
CCTCGGCCTTCGCCGGGGTGACGCAATACACCAGGTGGCGGTTCATTGCGGGAGGCCGGCCCAGCCGGTTGTCTCACCGCTAAGTCTGAGAAAGGACGAAACATGGCCAAGAAGATTTCTGGCTACATCAAACTACAGGTGCCCGCCGGCGCCGCCAATCCGTCGCCGCCGCTTGGCCCCGCGCTCGGCCAGCGCGGCGTCAACCTCATGGAATTCACCAAGGCGTTCAACGCCGCGACGCAGGACATGGAGAAGAATTCTCCTATCCCGACGGTCATCACCGTCTATGCCGACCGGTCGTTCAGCTTCACGACGAAGACGCCGCCCGCGTCCTACTACATCAAGCAGGCCACGAAGCTGAAGTCGGGCTCCAACAATCCGGGAACGGAAGTCGCGGGTCAGATCAAGCGCAGCCAGGTCCGCGAAATCGCCGAGGCCAAGATGGCGGATCTTTCCGCCAACGATCTCGATCAGGCGGAAAAGATCATCGCCGGGTCCGCCCGGTCGATGGGCATCGAAGTGGTGGAGGGCTGAACCGATGGCACAGCAGACGAAAAAGCGTAAGGTCCTCGAAGCGAAGGTCGATGCGGAAAAGCTCTATTCCCCGGACGAAGCGATTTCGCTCGTCAAGGAAATGGCGACCGCGAAGTTCGATGAGACGATCGAGGTTTCCATGAACCTTGGCGTCGACCCCCGCCATGCGGACCAGCAGGTTCGCGGCATGGTGTCCTTGCCCAAGGGAACCGGCAAGGCGATGAAGGTCGCCGTCTTCGCCAAAGGCGACAATGTCGCCAAGGCCGAAGAGGCGGGTGCGGACCGCGTCGGCGCCGAGGACCTGATGGAAGACATGCAGGCCGGCAATCTCGATTATGACCGCGTCATCGCGACGCCCGACATGATGGGTGTCGTCGGTCGCCTCGGTAAGGTGCTGGGTCCGAAGGGCCTGATGCCGAACCCGAAGCTGGGCACGGTGACGATGGACGTCGCCAAGGCCGTTGAAGATGCCAAGGGCGGTCAGGTGCAATACCGCGTCGAGAAGGCCGGTATCGTTCATGCCGGTATCGGCAAGGCGAGCTTCTCCGAGGCCGACCTCAAGGAAAATTTCGACGCGCTGATGAATGCCGTCGTCAAGGCGAAGCCGTCGGGCGCCAAAGGCAAATATGTGAAGAAGGTCGCGCTGTCCTCTTCCATGGGCCCGGGCGTCAAGGTCGACTTGGCGGAGACGGCCGCGATCTGATCCCTCCCGGCAGGGGAGGGAGACCGCAAAATGGGTCGGGACGATGCGCGCGATGTTCATGGATCGCGATCGCCGCCCGTCCCTTCCCACGCACCTTACGCGGTTTCCTTCCCCGCCGATCCCGTTGGATCGTTACCGGCTTGACTGAAAACCCCTAAGCGCTAAGTCGCGCTTCGCTCCGGATACGTCCGGAGCGCCCGTCCGAGATTGCAGGCGGCCGCTTCGGCCTTAAACCCGCGCCCGCATGAGACGAAGAGAGATACTGCGCTGCCCGAACGCGGTCGCGCGCCCTCACTTCTTCACGGACTTCGATGGGCCCGTCTCGGCGGGCCCGAACATGAGCCGTTCCCGCGTCTTCGGTGCGGGGACATCGTAAGGAGTTGAGCATGGATCGCGCAGAAAAATCCGCGCTGGTCGAACGGCTGAACACGACCTTCAAGGAGACGGCCGTCGTCGTCGTCACGCGCAATCACGGCCTGACGGTCGCTGACGTGACCGATCTTCGCGGTCGCATGCGGGAGGTGGGGGCCGATTACAAGGTCGCCAAGAACCGTCTGGCGAAGATCGCGCTGGAGGGCACGCAATACGCCCCCATCGCCGATCTGTTGTCAGGCCCGACCGCGCTGGCGACGTCGGACGATCCGGTCGCCGCAGCGAAAGCGGCAAACGATTTCGCCAAGGGCAATGAGAAGCTGGAGATCGTCGGCGGTGCGATGGGGGACATCCTCCTCAGCGCCGACGAGGTGAAGCAGCTCGCGTCGCTGCCGTCGCTTGACGAACTGAGGGCGAAGATCCTCGGCCTCGTCCAGGCACCGGCCACGAAGATCGCACAGATTGCCGCTGCTCCGGCCGGGCAGCTGGCGCGTGTCTTCGGCGCCTATGCGGCCAAGGAAGACGCCTGAGGCGGTTTCAGGATCACGTCGTCCCTGACGTCGGGACCCGTTTGAACATGCGAGAGAAGCCCCGGATCACTGCCGGGGCGACGAAACACAAGGATAAGGAAAAACATCATGGCAGATCTCGAAAAAATCGTTGAGCAGCTTTCCGAACTGACGGTCCTCGAAGCCGCCGACCTCTCCAAGATGCTGGAAGAGAAGTGGGGCGTCAGCGCCGCCGCGGCCGTCGCCGCCGCACCGGCTGCCGGCGGTGGCGATGCCGCACCGGCCGAGGAAAAGGACGAGTTCGACGTCATCCTGACCGGCGACGGCGGCAAGAAGATTCAGGTCATCAAGGAGGTCCGCGCGATCACCGGCTTGGGTCTCGGCGACGCCAAGGCACTGGTCGAAGGCGCACCGAAGCCGATCAAGGAAGGCGCGAACAAGGCCGAAGCCGAAGAGATCAAGGGTAAAATCGAAGCGGCCGGCGGTACCGTCGAGCTGAAGTAGGTCGAAGGGTTTCAGCGCCGCATCGCGGCGCGAAGCAAAAGAAAGGGGCGGTTCCCGATAGCGGGAGCCGCCCCTTCTTTGTGCGAGCGTCAAGGCCATCGTTCATCCGTGAGTGAACGCGGCCTGGGTCTGCGATGCCGCCGGACCGGGATGCGCTGGTGACCCCCAAGGGGAGAAAAGGGCGACCAGAACCCGCTGCGGACCGGCACCGGTCCCACCGCCCGTCCCGCTTCGTGAAAAGGGGAAAACCGAAGGGGTCGGGCGGGCTTGCAGATGATGTTACGGCGCGGTGCCGGACAAGGTTACAAGAGAATTTGCACGCGGCTTTGCGTAAGGGCCGCGAACGGCCTCCATCTGCGCGGGCGTGTCGGGATTTCGGGAAACGAGGCCGGTGCCGCCGGAGCGGTCTGGATGGCACGGCCCGCCGATGGGAAGCGGCGGACGGTCCAGGTCCGGTGCGTGCGTGCACCGGCCTCGCCTGCATGCCGGTACCGCCCGAAAAGGGGAGAAAAAGGCGGCACCGACAATCGGCAGTCACTTAAACCTTACGATGCGCCGGCGCCGGCGGTTACACGTGTTCGACCCGTTTTTTTGGTTTCGCTTAGCTTTCACGGGGAAAGGGCGGCGATCCGACGACCGCCGCCCTTCAGATGGCGCCCTTCAGATGCCGCCCGTATTGGCATGATGCCGTCAGTCCGCACGCGCCAGTTCGAAACCGGTCGGCATGTCCTCCATCGCCATCAGGCGTGGATCAGCGATCTGCATGACGATCTGACGGCGCAGATCGGTGCGGCAGCCTTTGGCATAGCGCTGTACGGTCGGGCTCGGATGGCGACAGGCCTGCCGCGCCTTGATGGCGATACGGCGATGCAGTTCGAGCGTTGCCGCCTCGGTGACGAGGTCCGCCGGATCATAGGCGATGGCCATGTCCTGCGCATCGACCGAGGTCGTCATGCCGAAGGTGAGAATAGCGCTCGCGAGGCAGGCGGCGATGCGTGAGTTGGTGATGGCCATGATGCGTAGCTCCCATTGATGCCGTTCGGCGTCGTGCCGATGACCTCTGGGATAGGCGCCGTTCGTCCGCACATCCTGCGAACTTCCAGCGGAGTCCATGCAACAAAATGCGGCAGATTCTGCGCAGATTCCGGCCGTGGCGGATGTCAAAATGCCCGTGTGACCCCGGTCACGGCGTCCCAGTCGCGAATCGGGGTAGGTTCCATGAGCACAAGATGACACGGGGCCGATAGGATCATGGAACGGCGGAATGATACATATGAACTGGTAGACGCGGGCGATGCGGGCGACGTCACCATGGTCGGCCCGCTGCAGATCGATCGGCGCGACCAGAGACTGCTGACGCCTTCGGGTCCGGTCGATCCGGGCCGTCGGGGTTTCGCCGTCCTGACCGCGCTCGCCGCGGCCGGCGGTCATCTGGTGACGAAGGACGATCTGTTCGCGGCGGCCTGGGGCGACATGATCGTGTCGGACTGCGCCCTGACATCGGCGATCCGCGATCTTCGCCGTACGCTCGCGCTTGCCTATCCGGGCAGCGACCTGATCGAGACGGTTTATGGCCGCGGTTATCGTCTGCGCGTCGCGGCGAAGGATCGCGCCGCGGCCGCAGATATTCCGGCGGCCGCGATGGCCGGACCGACGGCGCCGGACTGGCGCGCCTTCCGGCTATATCTGGACGCGCAGGCCAAGCTCGCTGCCGGCGGCACCAATCATATCGAACAGGCGCTCGACGATCTGCGCGCGTCTCTGGAAATCGACGACCGGTTCGCGCTTGGCTGGGCCGCACTCGCAAGGACGCTGCATTTCCTGCCCGACTGGCCGGCGACCGAAGCGCTGGCCGCGGCCGAACGCGCCCATGCGCTCGACCCGCATGCGCACGACATCGTCAGCACGCTCGCCAATTGTCATTATCAGGTCGGCGATTTCGAGGCTGCCGCCGCCACCTTCGCGAGCATCGACGCAGAAACGGCGGACGCGACGTCGCTCCGCCGGCGCGGGACCTTTTTGCTTGCGACCGGGGAGATCGATGCGGCGGTCGACATGCTGCGCGCCGCCGTCATCGCGGAGCCGCGCGCGGCGCTGCCGGCGGCCTATTTCGCGACCGCCCTGGCGATTGCGGGCCGCACCGCCGATTCGCGCGACCTGTTCGCCGGCTGTATCGATCTGACCGACGTCAACACGCATGTCGCGCTGCTGGCGACGCTGGCCGCACTCGGCGAGGGAGACCCCGCCCGCATCGTCCAGAGACTGAACCCCTGGCGCGATGTCCTGGCACCGATGGCGGTCGACATTCTCGACGAGCTGGCGGCAGGAGCACCGGACGCCGACGCCATGGTCGCGCGATGCCGGCAGGACGCGGACCCCGAGGCGCAATTGATCGCTCTGGCTGGTGTTGGCGTCTTTGGTCGCCCGCAGGACGGTATGGAGGCGCTGCTCACGCTGCTGGCGCGGCGACCGTATTTCCGGTTCGCGATCTCGTTGCCGGCCTTTGCCGCCTATCGGGCCGATCCGGATTTTCTCGCGCCGGTTGCCGGCGAAGGTAACAGGCCGCTGGGGGACTTTCGCGCGGCCGCCTGAGAAAAGAAACGCGCAAAGTCTCTTGCCAGCGATATGGCGCGGCCCGAAGCAGGCGCGATGATCGCGAGTTTCCGTAAATGAGCGTCCCCGGCCTGGCCGTGGCCCCGGCCGGACACGTTTCCGATCGCGCGCGGCAAGTGACCCTGGGTCTTCTGACCGCGACCTATTTCTTCTCCTATATGGATCGGCAGATCCTCTCGATCCTGCTTGAGGATATCAAAGCCGATCTACTGCTGTCGGACACGCAGCTCGGATTTCTCGCCGGGCTCGCCTTCGCGCTCTTCTATGCGACGCTTGGCATTCCCGTCGCTGCGCTCGCGGACCGGAAGAACCGGCGCAATATCGTCGCCATTGCTCTGGCGCTCTGGTCGGCGATGACGGCACTGTGCGGACTGGCGCAGAATTTCGGCCAGCTTCTCGCCGCGCGCATCGGCGTCGGCGTGGGGGAGGCGGGATCATCGCCGCCGTCACATGCGATGATTGCCGATCTGTATCCGCCGGAAAAGCGCGCGGGCGCCCTGGCGGTCTATACGCTGGGCATCACGCTCGGCGGCGCGGCCGGCAATATGCTCGGCGGGTCCATCACCTACTATCTCGACTGGCGCACTGCCTTCTTCGTCGTCGGCCTGCCCGGCATCGTTCTCGCCCTCTTCGTCCGCCTGTTCGCCGTGGAGCCGGTGCGCGGCGCCGCCGATGCCGCGGCGGTGCAGGAGAAGGCGCCGGGCATCTTGGAGGGGTTTCGAACGCTGTTCGCGGATCGTGCCGCGGTACATCTGGTACTGGCGATCACAATCACATCGCTCGTCGGTTATGCCTTGGTCGGCTGGGGACCGGCCTTTTACATTCGCAGTTTCGGTCTCACGACGCTCGATGTCGCGATCTATGTCACGCCGGTTCTTGCCATCGCGGGTATCGCCGGGACGCTGGGGGGTGGCAAGCTCGCGGATTTGTGCGCCGCCCGCTACGGGCTTCATTCACAAAGCTGGCTGATCGCGGCGGCAAAGACCGTCGCGCTGCCGTTCCTGCTGGCGCTATATCTCCTCACGGACGTCTGGTGGGCGATGGCCAGCTATTTCGTCGCGCTGCTCTTCCAGACATTCTATCTCGGCCCGACCTTCGCGCTCATTCAAAGCCTCGCGCCGCTCCGGTCGCGTGCGGTATGGGCGGCGATCACGCTTCTCGTGATCAACCTCGTCGGCCTCGGCCTGGGTCCGACTGCGGTCGGCGTGCTGTCGGACATGCTGGCGCCGCGGTTCGGCAATGAGTCTCTCCGCTATGCGCTTTTTCTGATGGCCTGTCTGACGCCGTGGCCGATCTGGCATTACTGGCGGGCGGGCACGCTCCTGAAGCGGCGCGGCCGCGCGTAGATGCTCCTGAATGTTCTTTCCGTGCTTGCCGGCCTCGCGCTCCTGCTCGCCGGCGGCGACGGGCTGGTCCGCGGCAGCGTCGCCCTGGCGACGCGCATGGGTGTGTCGCCGCTGTTCGTCGGCCTGGTCCTCGTCGGGTTTGGTACCTCGGCCCCCGAACTCTTCGCGAGCGTCGAGGCGGTCAGGATCGGCGCGCCTGCCATTGCCTGGGGGAATGTCGCCGGTTCGAATGTCGCCAATGTGCTCCTCATTCTGGGCGCGACGGCGACGGTCCGCGCGTTCCCGGTGGAGCGCGGCGCCTTGTGGCGCGACGGCGGCGTCGGTGCTGCCGCGGCCCTGCTTCTCCTCGCGGCCGCCTTTGGCGGCGTAACGCGTATGGCCGGCATGCTGCTGTTCGCCAGCCTCCTCGCCTATCTGGCTTATGCGTGGCGCACGGAGCGCACGGAGCGCATGGGGCCGAAAGCGGACACGCCTTTACCGGAAGTGAAAGTCGTGCCGAGCCCGTTATGGCGCGATCTTCTTTTCACGTTCGGCGGCCTCGCATTCATCGTGCTCGGCGGCAATCTCCTCATCGGCGGCGCGCGGGCGCTCGCGCTTGCGCTCGGCATGTCGGAAACGCTGGTCGGCCTCAGCATCGTCGCCATCGGCACCTCCGCGCCCGAACTGGCAACGTCGATCGCGGCCGTCCGCAAGGGACACGGCGCACTTGCCTTCGGCAACGTGCTCGGCTCCAACATATATAATATTCTGGCGATCGGCGGCGTCACGGCCATTCTGGCGCCCGGCAGTCTGCCGCCCGGCATGCTGCGCGCGGAACTTCCCATCATGGTCCTGACGGCCGGGCTGCTGATGGTTTTCGCGCGCACAGGCCACCGGTTCAGCCGTACCGAGGGCGCCGTCATGCTGGCGCTCTATCTCGCCTATCTGGGATTCGCGATCTGGCGCGCCTGACGGTTTCCGGAAAGGCGGGATTTGGCGTTATCGCCGCCCACAGCTAGGGACGAAGCGTTGCGCGAAGACGGGGAGCAGCGGCGGCGACATGCGGGCGGTCTATCTCTTCCTCAGGCTGCTGGTTTATTACGCAGTCGTGACGATCGTTATTCTGGCGATCCTCTATGTGTTTCCCTGGCTGGAGCAGTATCTGCCGCTCGGCGGCGCTGAGACGCTGCTGAGCGGTCCGGGCGCCGATCCGTTCGAATCCATCGAAATCGGTGCCGAGAATGTCACGAGCCTGAGCGACAGCCTCACCTGGCTGACCATCGCGCTGGTCGGCGCCGTTCTGACCGCTTTGCCCGTCAGCTGGGTCTATATGGCGATGCGCAAGCGTAAGGATTACGATCAGAGCCTGGTCGAGACGATCCTGGTCCTGCCGATTGCGGTGACGGCGATCGTCGTCATCGTGCACAATTCGCTCGCGCTGGCATTCTCGCTGGCCGGTATCGTCGGCGGGGTTCGCTTCCGGAATTCGCTGAAAAGCTCGGGTGATGCGCTCTTCATCCTGCTTTCGATCGGTATCGGGCTCGCCGGTGGCACCGGTGCCCTTGAAATCGCCATCGTCATGTCGGTCATCTTCAATTTCTGCATCGTGGCCCTATGGTTTCTGCACTACGGCAAACGTGAGGGCGGGCGTGATTTCATGCGCGAACCGGAAGTCAACGGCTCTACGGACGAGCGCTGATGCGGTCGCGGCTCGTCCTCGCCACAGGACTCCTTGTTCTGCTGGGCGCGTTCGATCTCGACCGGTTGAAACCCGTGGCGCGCCATTTCATGCCGCGCGGCCTTATCGAAATCTCCGGTCTCGCCGTTGCGACGCCCGACAGCGTCTTCGCTCATAATGACGAACATGCAATCGTTTACGAAGTCGATCTGCGGAGCGGCAAAGCGGTCCGTGCCTTCGCGCTCGGCGACCCGACGATTCCGGGCGATTTCGAGGGCATCGCGGTTCGCGACGGTCGCGTCTATCTGATCACGTCGGATGGCATGCTTTACGAGGCGATGATCGGCGCGCACCGCGACCGTGTCCGCTTCCACCGCTATGATACCGGGGTCGGCGCCGCCTGTGAGGTCGAGGGGCTGTCCGCATCCCCCGAACCCGAAGGCTTTCTGATCCTCTGCAAGCGGGCGCACGAAAAGCGACCGAACGGACAGATCGAAATCTATTCCTGGGATCTCGAGGACCGAACGGCGGCCGAAGTTCCCGCGATCGACGCGTCCGTACGTGCGTTGCTTTCAAAGGAGGAACGCCGCGATTTCCGCCCGAGCGGTATCGAGTGGGACGAACCCAATCGACGCCTGCTGATCGTATCGGCGCGCGCGCAACTGATCGTCGCGCTGGGTTTCGACGGCAGTCTGCGCGGCCGCCGTGCGCTCATTTCCGGTCAGCATCCCCAGGCCGAAGGCATCACGCTGATGCCCGACGGCCGCGTCGTGGTGGCCGACGAGGGCGCCGGGCAGGGGCCGGGGCGCATAACCATCTTCGAAGGGATCTGAACGGTATCGAACGGCGCCGCTAGGACCGGCAATCGGAGAACATCCGGCGCTCCATGACCTCGTCGGTCTCGATATCCTCGAAAAACTTATCGAGGAATTTTCGGGTTTTATCGCGCGAGCGCTCGTCCATGCCAGGGATGTCGGTCGCGATCCTCAACAGTTCGGCCCGGCGGGGGCGGAGCGCCGCCACGGCAGCGCGCGCATCGCTGTTGTGCAGGCAAAGGCCGCGATAATGCCGCTGGCGCACGTCATTGCCGCCAAGGTCCTGTGGCGCGAAGGCGTAGGGCGCATCGACGATGCCGGCGGCATCGAAATCATAGGGCAGCGGCAGGACCGGTCCCCCGCCGTCCGCGCGCGCCAGCTTGACATTGTGGCAGCAATCCTTGTCGCCCGCCGAGGCGAGCAGCGACCAGTCGACATTGCTGATCATATACTGAAACGCGGCAAACCGTCCTGCGGCGGCACGGTCCAGACTGGTAACGTCGATCGCGGGGACATCGATCTCCTTGCGGCCCAGCCGCTCGGCGGCATCGTCGGCATCCTCGATGAAGAAGCCGTAGCGCGTCGTGACCGGCTTGCCGGAGCCATCGTCGACATAGGTGATGCGGGCTAGTCGCACGGCGAGACTTTCGGGCGTCATGGCGCGGTAGAGCCGGTAAGCGGCGTATTCGCGCAGCGCCAATTGCTCGATCCGGTCGGAATCGCGGCAATGCGTGACGAGTTTGAGGCGTTTCTGATCCGCCATGACATGCCCGTCGGGGGCGTCGCCTTGCAGGGCGACACGCAGCGGCGGAAAGCGGCAGCGATCGTCCATGCGGCGGGAATTGCCGCGGGCGGATAGCGCGATGGGTAGCGCCGCGCCGTCGATAGACATCGTCGCCGGATACGCGTCGGTCGATCGTTCCGCGCGCCGTACGATCGTCTGAATAGGACCGCGGATTTCGACCGTCAGCGGCGCCTCGCCTGCAAAGAGGGCGTTCGGTTCCGCAGCGTTCAGGGCATGCGTCCAGCATAATGTCATCGCGCCGACCAGCATGCCGATGCCGATGACCGGGATACGCGGAATTCTCACGGTTGAGCCTCGGTCGCCGGCAGCGCGGCGCGGCCCGTTTCGACAGCGCTGCCATCCGGACCGACCTCATAGCCGATCGCGGTGTTGCCGACGATCTCCAGCCAGCCGCGGCGGCCCTTATAATAGGCGCTGATTCCGGTATCGATCTGTACCAGCCGGCCGTCGGCGTGAAACCTCACGCCGCTCCTCGCCGGCGTATGTCCGACCACGATCCGCGCGGCGCCATAGCTGGCGAGCGTCGCCATGATTTCCGCTTCGGCATCGTGCGGCGGCGGCGTCGCCGGTGCCGGGGACGGCGCCTTAAGGCGGCTTCCCGTTCTGGGTGCGGCCGCGGCGGCGGCCTTCGCTTTCGCCAGATCCTCCGGCGAAGGCCCGGCAACCGGTGCGCCCGGTATCAGTCCGCGATACCAGAGCGGCCCCGCCGTATCGTTGACGATGGCACCGGGATCGGCGCTCGCCGCCATCAGCGCCATCGTCGCGCGTGCGTTGATCTCATCGAGCGGCAGGGCGCGATACGCCGGGCCGATACCACCATGGAGGAAGATCGTGTCGCCGAAGCGCGCGACGGTGGCATTGCCGGTGACCCATTTGCCGATGCGGCCTTCCGGCGACCAGGCGGCGCGGTGCTCCAGCCAGCCGAGCGGCGTCGCGGCATACCATTTCGCCTTGATGTCCTCGTCGGTCAGCGTTGGATCGCGCTCGCGATAGGCGGTAAGCAGCGCCTCGCGGTTCGCCTTCCAGGCGCGGTCGCGGACGCTTTTCGATCGCCGCGTCTCAAAAGCGGCATATTCCTCCGGTGTCACGAAGCGCAGATCGCCGGTGACGTTCATCGCCTCGTGATTGCCGATCAGCGCGACGACTTCGCCGCCATCTTTGCGCGCGTCCTTTTCCAGCTCCATCAGATGTTCGATGATCCGGAGCGTGTCCGGTCCGCGGTCCGGAATGTCGCCCGTCTGCACCAGCACCGTCTCGCCGCCGGTCCAGCGGCCGCGGCCGTCGGTCAGACCCGCAGCCTGCAGGATCGACATATAGGCGTCGTAATCGCCGTGAATGTCGCCGATGGCCACCGTGCGTGCGGGCGCCGGCAGGGTTTTCGCGACGGCCGTCGGGATCAGACACGCAAAGATGGTCAGGAGAATGGAGATCGGGCGGACGATTGACGGCATTTGGGTGCTAGTTCCCTTACGTGACCGACCCGCCCGCAGATGATATGCGCGCGGATATCGTGACTTGGCAAGGTGATGGGGCGCATTTTGACAAGCGGGGACCGGGTTCCTATATCCCCGACACCGACGATTCCGAGACATGGTCTGCCGCACGCGAGGGCGGATCGAACGGATGGGATCGCGGTCTTCGCGACACGATCAAAGAGCCGATCCGGTGCCGAGGCGGGCAACGGGCCAGGCGCTTTCTTCGTGCGCGCCTCGTGCCAGAGATTCGGTTTCTAAATTCAGATACGCGACGAAGGGATACCCCGACGCATGGCAACAA
>JBCCAC010000224.1:0-4522 GCA_039815015.1 Pseudomonadota bacterium
AAGGCCCATAGAGGATCAGAGGCGAACCCGGCGCGAGCAGACGTCCCGCGCCGCGCATCAGTCCCGACGTCGCCGACCAGGGCGAGATATGGATCATATTGATGCAGACGATCGCGGCGGCGGTTTCGACGGGCCAGCCGGCTGCCGCTGCATTGAGTTCGCGTGGCGCCTCCAGATTGGAAGACGTCGCCGCCTCCTGACGCGCGGCGATTGTGGCCAGCGCCTCTGGATCCGTGTCGGTGGGCAGCCAGGATAATTGGGGAAAGCGCTCTGCGAAATGGACGGCATGTTCGCCGGATCCTTCGGCGATCATCAGAACGCGTCCTCGCGCCGGCAGAATATCCGTGAGCACGTCCGCGATGGGTTCGCGGTTGCGAAGAGCGGCGGGCGAGCTACGCAGCGTCATGATCCAAGTCATAAGGCGGCTTGTTGCGGTTCGACAGGCCATAAAATCTGACGGAAATACAAGGCGGCACGAAATACGGCGGACAGGAGAGGCAGACGATGACGGTGGAACTCTGGTACAATGCGCAGTGCGGTACGGCGCGGACCGTTCGGGCCTGGCTGGACGGTCATGGCATTGAATATGACGTTCGGCTCTATCTGGAAGCGCCGCCGACCCTGGCGGAACTGCGCGATGTTTTGGACAAGGCCGATATTGCCGCCGCCGACCTGCTGCGCGCCAAGGAGCCGCTTGCCGCCGACCTCGGCCTGCGCGGCGCAACGGACGAAGTGGCGATCCTGACGGCCATGGCCGCCCATCCGCGCCTCATCAACCGACCGGTGGTCATCGCAGATGATCGCGCAGCGCTGTGCCGCCCGGCCGAAACAGTAGCGACGCTGTTCCCGGCTGCTGTCTAGTCACGTCCAGGGATGTCGAAGATGACCGGGTCGATTTCCGCTTTCATGCTGTCCTAGAGCAGGTCGACGGGAAATTTTCTCGTTTGTAGGCTTCGGTTCTGGGTCGGATGACGCGCGTGCTGAAACGGGAATATGTTAGCGCTTGTGTTGGTGCGCGACCTGGTCCCGGTACGCCATGCCGCGCTTGTCGGCTACGCAGACGGAATAGGCGATCTCGTCATTTCCGGCCTGTTTCCGGCAAGTAGCGCGGGCGTGGTCAGCGATGCTCATCGCTTCGTTCCGCTGATCGGAAGACAGAGCAGGGGCACCGACGCCCAGCGATATCGACTCGGCCGGGAGAGTCGCCCGGTTTTGGGCGATCTCGTTCTGCGCCGATGCGGCGAAGGGGCCGCCCGAAATCGCCATGGCGGCGATGATCGCGGCCAGGCCGGCAGCGCCGATCCTTAGCCGGGCGATATGCCTGGTTTCCTTAGTCATTTTAACACCTTTCCCGCGCGAAGCGGAGGAACGCGGTGCGGCGGAGGTCGTCCCGTTACATGCCGCCGCACGGCGCCATAATGTCACCCGACCGAAAGGCCCCCTGTTCATGGAGCGAAGCGGTCACACGGTCCTTTCTGGGACCGCGTCCTGATGTACATATAGCACGAATCGGCGAGGGGCCGTGACGCAACTCACGCCCGGTGACCTATTTGATGAACGCCCGGACAAATGCGGCAAACTGTCCACCATCGGCTGGTGGGGCGGTGAAGGCCCCGGGGACGAGCGTGTCGCAGCTGAGGCAGCGGGCCTGCAGCGTCGGTCCGTCGGCGACGGCAAGGGCGTTCGCAGCGGCAGCACTTGCCGCGAACCGCGCGCGCTGGACGGCGAGATCGGCGCCGCCGCGCGCGGCGGCCGGTGCCTCAGTCGTTGTGAACCGTTTCAGGATACGCACGGCAAGCGGCGGCGGCGTTTCGACATCGACGCGGCGGAGCGTTCCGGCGTCGAAACCGGCCGCCTCCTCGGCGACGGCGACGGCATCGTCCAGCGAGCCGAACCGGTCGACGAGTCCAAGCTGCCGTGCCGCGCCGCCGGACCAGACCCGGCCCTGGCCGACCTCGTCGACGCGCGCGACCGGCATGTCTCGCGCGTCCGACACGATGTTGAGAAAGCGGCGATAAATGTCCTCGACGCCCAGCTGCAGGAAGGCGCGGGTTTCGGAATTGAAGCCGCCGAGAAGGTCGGGCGCGCCGGAATAGGGCGTCGATTTCACGCCGTCGGTGCCGATGCCGAGTTCGGTAAGTGCGCGTTCGAACGTCGGGACCACGGCGAAGACGCCGATGGAGCCGGTAATGGTCGAAGGCTGAGCAACGATCGTGTCGGCGCCGGTCGCGACCCAATAGCCGCCGGAGGCGGCGACAGGGCCGAGGCTGGCGACGACGGGCAGGCCTTCGCTTTTGGCGACGAGCAGCGCCTGACGGATTTCCTCCGACGCAAGTGCGGAGCCGCCGCCGGAATCGACGCGCAGCACCAGTGCCTTGATGTCGTCATTGGCGACGGCATCTTCGATCAGCTTGGAGATGGTCGCGCCGCCGGCCGTGCCTGCCGGAGCGGTGCCGTCGATGATGTTGCCGGCGACATAGACGATACCGACCGCATCGCCACCGCCGGACGCGACACCGCCGCCGGCCCGGCGGTAGGCGGCATAGTCGAGGCCGTTGAAGCTGCCGATGCGCTCGTCGTCGCCCTCGCCATACCGGTCCGCGAACGCCTTGCCGAGATCGACCTTCGTACCCACCCGGTCGACGAGTCCGGCATCGAGCGCGACCATGCTGAGGTCGCCGCCCTCGCCGCCGATGGCGTAGGGCAATGCGGCGATATAGACCGGCACGTCTGCATCCGGCCGCGCGGCCGCGACGTCATCGAGATAGACGCCCCAGAGATCGTCGACCAGCGCCTGCAACGCGGCTTTTGCCTCCGGCGAGGCTTCGGTCAGCGTATAGGGCTCGACGGCGGATTTGTAGGTGCCGACGCGGAAGACGTTCACGTCGATCTTCAGCCGGTCCAGCGCCTCGCCGAAATAGGGCTGTGTGCCGCCCGGGCCGCTGATGAGGACCGAGCCCATCGGATTGAGCCAGACATCGTCGGCATGGGCCGCGATCAGATAGGCATCGTCGAAATAGGCCGTCGCATAGGCAGTGACGGGCTTGCCGTCGGCACGGAAGGCAGCGACGGCGTCGGCCAGGGCCTGCACATTGGCGAGACCGCCGCCCATGAAGCCGTCGAGATCGAGAAACAAAGCCTCGATACGCTCGTCCTCGCGCGCGGCGTCGATCGTGGCGACGATCTGACCGACCTCACGCTGTGCGACCGGGCTGGACCCGTTCAACAGCGCGAGCGGCGATACGTCGGAAGCCTGCGTGACGAGAAACCCCGACATCGGAATGGTGAGGACGCCGCCATCGGGTACGGTCGCGACCTCGCCGGGGCCTGAACGGATCGTAAGAAGCACGGTAAAGACGATCAGCATGAAGAGAAGGACGAGGAAATCCTTCACCCCGACCAGAAAGTGCCAGAATCCCCTAATGATCGCCATTCGTGGAACGTCCTCGCTTCAGTATCATTGGTGATGTAGCAGGACGGCGCCCGCCGTCCAGTCGCGCGGGTGCGAAATCCGAAAACCCGGCACGTGAATGTGTCATGAAAAATTCTTCGCCGGCGGCGTTGACTTGATGTCCGCCGCCTCCGATATCGCGCCGCATTGGCACTCCCATGGTGCGAGTGCCAATTCTCAATCTCCATCCATTTGAAAGGGTGACACATGAATTTTCGACCGCTCCACGACCGGGTGCTCGTTCGTCGCATCGAAGCTGACGAGAAAAGCTCCGGCGGCATCATCATTCCCGACACCGCCAAGGAAAAGCCGCAGGAAGGCGAAGTCGTCTCCGCCGGTACCGGCGCCCGCAATGATGCCGGCGAGATCGCACCCTTGGAAGTGAAGGCCGGCGACAAGATCCTGTTCGGCAAATGGTCCGGCACGGAAGTGAAGATCGACGGCGAAGACCTGATCATCATGAAGGAAAGCGACATTCTCGGCATCATGGCCTGAGGCATCGGCGCTCATTTCTTCCCATAATATCAAATCATTCGAAAGGTAGTCAGATATGGCAGCCAAGGACGTAAAATTCGGCCGCGACGCGCGTGAGCGCATTCTTTCCGGCGTCGACATTCTCGCCAACGCCGTGAAGGTCACGCTCGGTCCCAAGGGACGCAACGTCGTCATCGAAAAGAGCTTCGGTGCGCCGCGCATCACCAAGGACGGCGTGACGGTCGCCAAGGAAATCGAACTGCAGGACAAGTTCGAAAACATGGGCGCACAGATGGTGCGCGAAGTCGCCTCCAAGACCAATGACGTTGCCGGCGACGGCACGACGACCGCGACCGTGCTCGCCCAGTCGATCGTTCGCGAAGGCATGAAGTCGGTCAGCGCCGGCATGAACCCGATGGACCTGAAGCGCGGCATCGATCTCGCCGTCACGAAGGTCGTCGAGAACCTCGCCTCGCGCTCCAAGCCGGTCGCGGGCAATGACGAGATCAAGCAGGTTGGTACGATCTCTGCCAATGGCGACACCGAGGTCGGCGATATGATTGCTCAGGCCATGGAAAAGGTCGGCAAGGAAGGCGT
>JBCCAC010000304.1:0-3398 GCA_039815015.1 Pseudomonadota bacterium
ATACGCCCTTGGCGCATTCTCAGACAAACCCTACGCCTCGGCGCGGCGCGACAGCCAGAGCGGATAGCCGCCGATCAGGTCGGGCGGCGGCACGTCATCAGGCCAAATGCCGAAGAGAGTGATCGCATTCTGCAGCAGGGTTTCGGGACGTTCGACGCCGAACGCCTCCAGCCCGACCGTCGTCCAGCGCTCCTCCGCCGCTTCCACATCCGTCAGTTCGATCGCGACGCCAGCCTCGGTCTCGTCCTCCGAAGCGACTTCCGACCAGGCCCCGTCCGCGAAGGACAGGACGCGCCGCTGCCGCTGCTTGCCGACGGCGATGGTGTTTTCATCGGCGAGCGGCAGGGCGACGCTTTCCGCCTTCACCCACAATTCCGCCTGCCCGTCCATCGCGGCGGGCAGCGACACCTCCGGCAGGCCGCACAGCATCTTCACCTCGACCGCGCTGCCGGCGCGCCGCTTGATGCCGATGTCGGTCTGCGCGGCATCCGCCAGATAAAGGTCGGTGCGGAAGTCCGAAATCGGCGCGACGTCGCGCAATACCCAGCCGGTCAAGACGCCCTTCGCGGCCGCCAGCGCATCCGCCTTCCACCACCAGCGCATTTCTGCCGTCTGCCACATCGCTCCGCTCCCGCCCTCTGTTGCCGGACGCCCGTTCGGGGCCTCGGCTTGTCAATCCTTCCGGGCGCTCCTAACCGATTGCACTGCGGCCCGTCAGCCGCAATCTCTCGCCAGAGGATCCGCCGACACGTGCCCGCCGCCCAATGATTGCCGATCCCGTCCGGATCATCGCCGCCGATATGGAGCTGGAGTTGCTGCCCGATCTCGGCGGCAGCGTCGGGGCGTTCCGCGCGGGCGGGCGCGACGTGCTTCGCCCCGCAGATGCCGACCCGGAGAGCCCTCTGGAAGCGGCTGGTTTTCCCATGCTGCCCTTCTGTGGCCGTATCGAAAATGGGCGTTTCGACTGGGCCGGGCGACAGGTTGCGCTGCCCCCCGGACTGCCGCCCGAACCGCATGCGATCCATGGCCAGGGCTGGCAACGGCGATGGACGGTGGAGCGACACGAGGCCAACGAAGCCGTCCTCGCCCTCGAACATCCCGCAGGCGACTGGCCATGGCGTTACACGGCACGCCAGCATTTCCGCGTGGACGAACTCGGCCTGACGCTTGCCCTCTCGCTGCGCAACGACAGCGACACGCCGATGCCGGCGGGGATGGGCTGGCACCCCTATTTTCCGGCGCACGACGCCATGCTGCAAGCGGAGACAAGGCGCATCTATGCGCGTGGCGCTACAGGCGTACCGGAAGCGGAAGACGCACCGGACGCGCACGCCGACCTTTGTAACGGGCGCAGGGTTTGCGACCTGGACCTCGACGACGTCTTTCGCCCGGGCACCCGCGCGGTTCGGATCGAGACGCCGGCGAGCCGTTGGACGCTGGCGGGCGATACGACGTTCGGCTGGCTGACCGTCTACACACCGCCCGGCGAATCCTTTTTCTGTGTCGAGCCGGTCAGTCACGTGCCGAACGCCGTCCGGACCGCCGACCCGGCCGCACGCGGACTACGGACGCTCGCCCCCGGCGAGACGCTGTCCGGAACCATCACGCTGCAAAGGACTGCATCATAGACAATCTCGCGCACACGCTCGCCGGTGCCGCACTTGCCGAGGCGGGACTGAAGGAAAAAACCGGGCTCGGGCTCGCCACGCTGATGATCGCGGCGAACCTGCCGGACGTCGATGCGGTGTTCGCGGGTGCGGACGCGGGCCTCGCCATCCGCCGCGGCATCACGCACGGGCCGGTGGGGCTGATCGTCCTCCCGATCCTTCTGACGCTCGCCATCGTCGCCTTCGACCGCTGGCAGGCGCGGCGGGGCAAGCGGCCGGAGGGGCGGCTACCCGTTCGGCCGGGCTGGGTGCTGGCGCTCGCCTATATCGGCGCGCTGTCGCACCCGGCGCTCGACTGGCTGAACGTCTATGGCGTCCGCTGCCTCGCGCCGTTTTCCGACCGTTGGTTCTATGGCGACACGCTGTTCATTATTGACGTCTGGCTGTGGACGGTGCTCGCCATCGGCACGTTCCTGTCGCAACGCCGCCGCCGGCGCGGCGTGGCGGGCCCGCGCACGCCCGCGCTGGCGGCGCTCGGCGCGCTCGTCCTCTATGTCGGCGCGATGGGCTTTGCGAGCCACGTCGCCGAGGCGCGCGGCACCGACGCCGTTATCGCGGCGGGATACGGTACTCCAGACGTGATGATCGCCAGCCCCGTGCCGGTAAATCCGTTCCGGCGCGAGATGATCTACCGCGCGGACGGGCGCATCGGCTTCGGCGAGGCGACCTTCTCACCCGGACTCGACCTGACGCTCGGCGCGCCGCCCTTCCCGGACGGCATGGACGCGCCTGAGATCGAGGCGGCGGCGGCGCGCTCGGAAAAGCTCCGTGCGCTTCTATTCTGGGGACGTGTGCCGTTCGCGAAGATCGACCGGACCACGAGCGGCACGCGGGTCGTGGTGACCGACGCGCGCTATTCGGACAGCCCGAACAGCGGCATTTTCGAGGCGGAGGTCATCCTGCCGCCTTCCCCTTCCTCCGTATCAGAGCCGCCGGAATGATCGCCAGCCATCCGGCGATCATCAGGAGGCCGCCGACGGGCGCGACGGGACCGAGCGAAACCGGGGTCAAGGTGCCGACGTAGAGAGCGGTCGCGAACAAGCCCGCACCGACGAGCAGGAGTGCCGCCGCCAGCGTTCCACCGCGCCCGCTAAGCGCGGCGAGAATGGCGAGCGCGGCGCTCGCATGGATCAACTGCATCGTCGATGCGGTCGTGAGGTTCGTGCCCGCCAGCGGTCCATGCGCGCCCATCGCTGCGAAGATAACGCCAGCCGCACCGTTCAGACCGGCCAGACCGAACAGCAACCGGCGGATCATGCCTGCCCGGCGGATCGCGCGGCTTCGGCGGCGGCGTCCCAGGCCAGCAGTATCGAGGCGTGCCGCGCCTTGTGCGGGCGGGCCGGCGTGAAGATGGCGAGATCTTCATTGGCAGCCGACAATTTACCTGCGCCATCGAGAAAGGCGCGCAGTTCGGCGGCGGACGCCGCCAACGCATCGACGTCCATGCCGACGACGCGCGCGCCAAGCAGCGCCGCCGAGGCCTGGCCGAGCGCGCACGCTCTTACCTCTTGGCCAAAATCTTCGACACGCCCATCCGCGTTCACATTGACGTCGACGGTCACGCGGCTGCCACAGATGGGCGAGGTTTTGACGACGCTCGCGTGCGGTGCCTCCAGCCGTTCCTGATGCGGGATGGCGGCGGCGAGGCGCAGGATCTTCGTGTTGTAAAGCGGCGCGGACATGGAAGGCGCATATAGGGACGGATCAGTCCGGCTGCATCAGCTCCAGCCG
>JBCCAC010000088.1:0-8072 GCA_039815015.1 Pseudomonadota bacterium
AGGGTCAGCTGCCAGCGGCGGACGGCGAAGCCGGTCAGGCCATCGCCTGGGGTGGACGGCGCGCCGCTGCCGATATCGTTCATCTGGCGACGACCTCGGCGCCGGGGCTGAGTTCCTCCAGCCCGGCAATGACGACCCGGTCGCCCGCCTTCAGACCACGCTCGATCCGGACGCCGTTGTCGGACAGCGGACCAGGCACGACCTCCTGCGGCGTGACGGTGTTATCGGCGGGATCGTAGCGCCAGACGAGCGCGGCGCCGGCGCGGGCGGCGAAGAGTGCGCTCGTCGGGATGATGAGCGCGTCGGCGGCGGTCTGGTCGCTGTCCGTCGCGGGCGGCGCCAGGGTGACGCTGCCGACCTGGCCCGAGCGAAGGCCCGCACGGGGTGTGAGGGTGAATTCAGCGAGGAAGGTGCCGGTCGCGGGATCGGCGCGGCCGGCGAGTTCGGTCAGGCGGGCGGGGATCGGACCGGGGCCGAGCGCGGCGACGTTGACGCTCGCCGCCTCGCCCATGCGGCGGCCGGCGGCGAGCCGGTCGGTCAGCGGCACGGAGAGGACGAAACCTTCGCTCGCGCCGCCGAAGGAAAGGACGGGCGCGCCGGCCTGAACCGTCTGGCCGGGATCGCCCATGCGCGCGAGGATGACGCCATCGGCGGGCGCGTCGATGGTGGCGGTCCGGGCCGCGAATCCGGCCGATTCGACGCGGGCGTTCGCCGAGCGCAGCGTCGCCTCCAGATTGTCGAGGACCGCGCGCGTGACCCAGCCCTGATCGAAAAGGTCGCGATTGCGGGCCAGTTCGGCGCGCGCGCGCCGCTGTTCGGCCCGCGCGGCCTCAAGGTCCGCGCCGACGGTCGTACTGTCGAGTGCGGCGAGGCGCTGTCCGCGTTTGACGCGGTCGCCGGTATCGACCGTGACGCGGGCGATGCGACCGGCGCTGGTGAAGGCGAGGTCGGTTTCCTCGTCGAGGCGGACGGTGCCCGTGACGCTGAGGTCGAGGGCGGCGGCGATGGGCCGCGCCTCGGCGAGCTTTACCGTCGGCGGCGGGGCTTCCGCACCGGGATCGGCGGCCGCGTCGGCGCAGGCGGCGAGCAGGAAGATGCCAAATAGGGCGCGCATCCGGACACTTTCAAGTTTCACTCAAAAGTGTCTTAGCGTTAAATCGCGAAGATGGCCAGATAGAGCGTTGCCACAGCCAGGATGATGACGGACAGCGGCGCGCCCATGCGGGCGAAATCGCTGAACAGATAGCCGCCCGGCCGCATGACCAGAAGATTGTTCTGATGCCCGATGGGGGTCAGGAACGCCGCCGATGCGCCGACGAGGACCATCAGCAGCGCCGCATCGCCGTCGAAGGCGCGGAGTTCCGCGATCTGATAGGCGAGCGGGCCCATGATGATCGCGGTCGCGACATTGTTGAGGATCGCCGACAAGAGGAGCGTGATGGCGCCAAGGGCGGCGAGGGCGACCCAGGGCGCCGTCCCGTGCAGAATGTCGCCGAGCCATTGCGATACGAAGGCGGCGGCACCCGATGTTTCGAAACTCTGTCCGACGGGGATCATGGCGGCGAGGAGGATGATGACCGGCCAGTCGATGCTGCGGTAGATCTCGCCGCGCGGGAGCAGGCCGAGCGCCGGAATGGCGGCCGCTGCGCTCAGGAAGGCGATGGCCGGCGGTACGTCGAAAATGACGGTCGCCGCGATGGCGAGGAAGAAGGTGCCGAGGATGCCGGCGGCGCGCCGCGGATCGACGGCCTGCGTATCGTGCCGGCCGATTTCCAGAAGCCGGGCATTGGGAATGAATTCGGCAATGGCGGCGGCGGAGCCGTGGATGAAGAGCTGGTCGCCGGCCTTGATCGCCATATCGCGCAGGGGGCGCTTTTCGCGCGCGGCGCGGGGGCCGGCGGCGACGATGGCGAGGCGCCCCTCCGTACGGCCGGCGACGACGTCATAGGCGCGGCCGATCAGGAAGCTGCCATGCGCGACGGCGGAGCGGACGGTGACGGCGTCCGGTGCATCGTCGCGGCGGTGGACGGCGGTGTAGCCGGTATCCTCGGCGAGCGCCCAGGGATTCTTGCGCGACAGGACGACGATGCGGCGGCCGGGACTGGCGCCCTGGCCGGAGCGCCAGCGGCGTTCGCCGGGCTCGTAGATCTTGAGAAGGCGCGCGCCGGATTCGCGCAGCCGCTCACGCAAGCCGGGCGTCGCGATGGCCTCTTCCGGCACGATCAGTTCGTAGACGCGCCAGGGATTGGCGACGGCGCGGACGGCAGCGCGGCGCTCGGGCAGCAGCCGGAACCCCACCAGCGCCATGTAGACCATGCCGACGAGCGCGACGGATACGCCGACGCCCGACATGTCGAAGAAGCCGAACCCTTCGCCGATATGATCGCGGCGCACCGAAGAGAGGATGAGGTTGGGCGGCGTGCCAATGAGCGTCGTCATGCCGCCGAGGATCGTGGCGAAGGCCAGCGGCATGAGCGCCGCGGTCGGTGACCGCTTCGCTTCGATCGCGAGCTTCGAGGCGATCGGCATGGCGATGACGAGCGCGGCGATATTGTTCATGAAGGCGGAGAGGACGGCGCCGATGATCATCACGACGAGGAGCTGGATCTGGAACGGCGCCTCCGTCTTCGTCAGATGCGCGGTGAGCGCGCCGGCGACGCCGGACAATTCGATGGCGCGGCCGATGATGAGGACGGCGCCGACGGTGATGACGGCAGGGTCGGCGAAGCCCTGAAAGGCGTCCCACGGCGCGATCAGGCCGGCGGCGACGCACAGGACCAGTGCGATGATCGCGACGAGGTCGTGGCGGACGCGGTCGCTGACGAAAAGGATCAGCGCGACGAGAAGAATGCCCGAGCTGACGAGCGCGGGATTCATCGGCATCGGCTGGCTATCGGACGGTTCTGGATGATGTGTCTGAGGTCCCCAACGCCCCGGTCATTGTCGCGGGGAGCGCGCCTTATAGGGGGGTGCGGCATCGCGGCTCAATCGCTTTCCGGGTTGAAAGCATGTCGGGGACGGCCAAATAGTCATTGTCGAATTCACGTCCTGTTGAGGGGCAGTCGCCCATGATGGGCTTTCGTCGACGGGCATTGCCCCTTGGCGCAAGACCCTTAGGATGGGCGACGCTTCGACGAGCGGGAGGACGGGCGCGACCGTCCTTTGGGAAAGGAAGTTCATGACGAAACTAACGGGCGGAAGTGGCGGCGAGTCGGGATCGGGTTCCGGCTCGGGGGACGCCAAGAATACGCTCTACTGTTCCTTTTGCGGCAAGTCGCAGCACGAGGTCAGGAAGTTGATCGCCGGCCCCACGGTGTTCATCTGCGATGAGTGCGTGGAGTTGTGCAACGACATCATCCGCGAGGAAACCAAGACGACGCTGGTGAAGGGCGATTCCAGCGTGCCCAGCCCGCGCGAGATCTGCGACCTTCTCGACGATTACGTCATCGGCCAGGATTTCGCCAAGCGTGTGCTCTCCGTTGCGGTGCACAATCATTACAAGCGGCTGGCGCACGGCGCGAAGGGCGCGGATATCGAGCTGGCGAAGTCGAATATCCTGCTGATCGGCCCGACGGGCTGCGGCAAGACGCTTCTGGCGCAGACGCTCGCGAAGACGTTCGACGTGCCGTTCACGATGGCGGACGCGACGACGCTGACCGAGGCGGGCTATGTCGGCGAAGACGTCGAGAACATCATCCTGAAGCTGCTCCAGGCCAGCGACTACAACGTGGAGCGGGCGCAGCGCGGCATCGTCTACATCGACGAAATCGACAAGGTCAGCCGCAAGGCGGACAATCCGTCGATCACGCGCGATGTGTCGGGCGAGGGTGTGCAGCAGGCTCTATTGAAGATCATGGAGGGGACGACGGCGAGCGTCCCGCCGCAGGGTGGCCGCAAGCATCCGCAGCAGGAATTCCTGCAGGTCGACACGACCAATATTCTCTTCATCTGCGGCGGTGCCTTTGCCGGTCTGGAACGGATCATCGCCGACAGATTGCAGGGCAAATCCATAGGCTTCGGCGCGCATGTTGCCGCGCCGGATGAACGGCGCACGGGCGAAGTCCTGCGCCAGATCGAGCCGGAGGACCTTCTAAAGCACGGTCTGATCCCGGAATTCGTCGGGCGCCTGCCGATCCTGGCGACGCTGGAGGATCTGGACGAGGACGCGCTGATCACGATCCTGACCGAGCCGAAGAACGCGCTCGTCAAACAGTATCAGAAGCTGTTCGACATCGAGGACGTGAAGCTGACCTTCACGAAGGACGCGCTGTCGGCGGTCGCGAAGAAGGCCATCGCGCGGCGCACCGGTGCGCGCGGGCTGCGGTCGATCATGGAAGGCATCCTGCTCGACACCATGTTCGAACTGCCGGCGATGGACGGGGTCGACGAGGTGCGTATCGACAAGAATGTCGTTGCCGGTACCAAGGATCCCATTCGCGTCTTTGCGAAAAAGGAAAAGAAGGCCGCCGAGGACGCGGCCTAGTCACATTCCGGGCGACATTCCGGACGGGAACCATCGAGGACGCGCCGGCGGCCTGCGCCGTGCGGCCTCGATGGTCGTGCTTCTGGCCCTGCTCGGCTGTCTGTCGCCAAGTACCGTCGAGCCGCCGGCGCCCTATGTCGTGACGCGCGCCGCATTGGCAGCGCATGTCGAGTTTCTGGCCGACGACAGGCTGGCGGGACGGCTGCCCGGAACCGCCGGCGATCGAATCGCGACCGACTACATTGCCGAAGCCTTTGCGGATGTCGGCGCGGATCCTCTCCTGGACGATTGGTTTCAGCCCTTTCGGCTCGTGACCCGCGAAGAGACGCGCAACGTCATCGCGGTCGTGCCGGGCCGGGCCGTTCCGGACGAATATGTGCTCTTCGTCGCGCACCACGATGCACAGGGACAGTGCGGCGACCCGTCGGCGGCGGACCGGATCTGCAATGGCGCGGTCGACAATGCGAGCGGGATCGCCCTGCTGATCGAACTGGCGCGCCTGTTCGCCGAGGCGCCGGCGGCGCGGTCGATCATCTTTCTGGCCAGCGCGGCGGAGGAACGCGGACTTCTGGGCGCGAAAGCGTTCGTCGCTGAGCCGCCGGTGCCGCTGTCGTCCATTCGCGCGGCCATCGGGCTCGATACGCTGGCGGCGCGCGGATATACGCGCGACGTCGGCCTGCTCGGCGAGGGGCTGACCACCCTGGACGACCTCGCGGCATCGGCGGCGGCGGGGGAAGGCCGCCGGCTGGTCGGCGCGCGCGATGCGCAAGGCTTCTATGCCCGCTCCGACCATTTCGTCTTTGCCGAGGCGGGCGTTCCCGCCGTGATGTTTTCCGGCATCTTCGCGCCCGTGAATGGCGGCCTGACGGCGACGCCCTATTACCGGAACCGCTACCATAGCCCTGCCGACGATGCGGACGCGGGCATCGATTATTCCGGCGTGCAGGCGGATGCGGGCATGCTGCTGAACTTCGCGCGTGCGATCGCGGACGCGGAGACGGCACCCGGCTGGACGAGGAACGTCCCCTACCGCCGGCGGTAGAACGTCTCTGGCGCCCGGCCATGCCACATCGTATAGGGCGGCGCTCCCCCGATTCCCGCCAGCGAGGAGCGTTTCCCTTGGTCCAGATCCGCGACGGCCTCACCTTCGACGATGTGCTGCTCGTACCGATGGCGTCGGAGGTCATGCCGTCCGAAGTCTCGCTGACGACGCAGCTGACGAAGGGCATCGCGCTCAACATGCCGATCCTGTCGGCGGCGATGGACACGGTGACGGAGGCCGACATGGCCATCGTCATGGCGCAGATGGGCGGGCTGGGCGTCCTCCATCGCAACATGACCGTCGAGGAACAGGCGGCCGCCGTCCGCGCGGTGAAGCGCTTCGAAAGCGGCATGGTCGTCAACCCGGTCACGATGCAGCCCGACCAGACGCTGGGCGAGGCGCTGGAGACGATGGCGCGGCATCGGATCGGCGGCATTCCGGTCACCGAAGCGGCCTCGGGCGGGCAGCCCGGCCGGCTGATCGGCATCCTGACCAATCGCGACGTGCGCTTTGCCGAGAATCACGGACAGCCGATTCGCGAATTGATGACGAAGGACAATCTGGCGACGGTGTCGCCGGGCGCGAGCCATGACGATGCGCGGCGGCTGCTGCACCAGCGGCGTATCGAAAAGCTGCTGGTGGTGGACGACGATTTCCGGCTGCTCGGCCTGATCACGGTCAAGGACATCGAGAAGGCCGTCAATTATCCGGCCGCGACGAAGGACAGCGCCGGACGCCTGCGTGTCGCCGCGGCAACCACGGTGGGCGATGCCGGCTTCGAACGTACCGAGGCGCTGATCGACGCGGAATGCGACGTCGTCGTCGTCGATACGGCGCACGGCCATTCCGCCAAGGTTTCGGAAGCGGTGTCCCGCATCAAGCGGCTGTCGAACGATGTGCAGATCATCGCCGGCAATGTCGCGACGGGCGCGGCGGCCGAGGCGCTGATCGATGCGGGTGCGGACTGCATCAAGGTCGGCATCGGGCCGGGCAGCATCTGCACGACGCGCATCGTCGCCGGCGTCGGCGTCCCGCAGTTCACCGCGATCATGGATGCGGCCGAGGCGGCGGCGAAGCATGGCGTGCCGGTGATTGCGGATGGCGGAATCCGCACATCGGGCGATGTCGCCAAAGGGATCGCGGCGGGTGCGGCGGCCGCGATGGTGGGCTCTCTGCTGGCCGGTACGGAAGAGGCGCCGGGAGAGACGTTCCTGTACCAGGGTCGCAGCTACAAGAGCTATCGCGGTATGGGATCGGTCGGTGCGATGGCGCGGGGATCGGCCGATCGCTATTTCCAGCAGGACATCAAAGATCACATGAAGCTCGTCCCGGAAGGCATTGAAGGACAAGTCCCTTATAAGGGTCCGGCGAAGGACATCTTGCATCAACTGTCGGGCGGGGTGAAGGCAGCCATGGGCTATACCGGCGCCGCGACGATCGCCGACCTGCAGACGCGCGCGAACTTCGTGCAGATTACCGGCGCGGGCCTGCGCGAGAGCCATGTGCACGATGTCGCCATCACGCGCGAGGCGCCGAATTATCCGACGCGGTAATTCTCCCCGGAACGGGGAGCTGGGCGCGCGCAGCGCGGCCGGAGGCGGCGTTCCGCATGTCGGTCTCGACTCGTTGATGACCCCCTCCACCGCCGTACCAGTGGTCCTCTTCCCCGTGCCGGGGAGGATTGAATGACGCCTGCTGCGCGCGTTCAGGCGGCGATCGAGATTCTGGACGAGATCGTCGCATCGGTTCGCGATGGCGGTCCGGCTGCGGACGTACTGATCGCGCGCTATTTCCGGACGCGGCGTTACGCGGGATCCAAAGACCGGCGCGCGGTGCGAGAGGTGGTTTACGATTGCATTCGCAAATTGGGGGACGTGCCGGAACATGGCCGCGCGGCGGTTCTGGGCGCCCGGCCGGACGATGCCGCATTGTTCGGAACGGGTGGACATGCACCCGCGGCGGTGGGGCCGACGGATGCACCGGCCGCGCCGGGGCTGGCGCCGGCCTGGTTGCTGGCGCGGCTCGGGGGCCGGGCGGGACCGGAACTGATGGCGCGCGCGGGCATCGACCTGCGCGTCAACACGCTGAAAACGACCAGAGACGATGTCGCACATCTGGGAACACCGATCGCCGATCTGCCAAATGGTCTGAAAGACGCGCCGGAAGATATTGCAAAGCTACAGGAATATCTGGACGGTCTTGTCGAGATTCAGGATCGGGGCAGCCAGCATATCGTGCGTCTTTGTGCGGCCCGGCCCGGTATGACGGTCGTCGATCTTTGCGCGGGCGGCGGCGGCAAGGCGCTCGGCCTGGCGGCCGACATGGCGAATGACGGCCGGATTATCGCGAGCGATACGGCCGGGCGGGGGGGGGGGGCCCGGGCGCCGCGGGCGGCGCGGGCCGGCGCGGCGATCATCACGCCGCGCCGGCTCGATCCCGGCACGGAATCGCAGGGCCTCGCCGACATGGCCGGCGGTGCGGATATCGTCCTTGTGGACGCGCCCTGTTCGGGGACCGGGACATGGCGTCGCAATCCGGAAGCGAAAT
>JBCCAC010000321.1:0-3187 GCA_039815015.1 Pseudomonadota bacterium
ATCTCGGCGAGAGCCGTGGTGCGGAGCGTATCCTCCCCCGTTCCGGGGAGGATTATCCATCGCGACGAACCATTGCGGCGTGCAGCGATAGATCAGCTTCGCCTTCGACCGCCAGGAGTGCGGGTAGCTATGTTCGTAGTTCGCCGAGGCTGAGAGGAGCCCGCCCGCCTCCCCCAGCGCCGTGCAGACCGGGCCGTCCGGGGCGTTGACCTTGTAGACATGATCGCCGCCGACGAGCGGCCAGTCCGCTTTGTACCGCCCCGCCTCGTCCACAGCGAAGATCGGGTCGATGCCGTGCGCCTTGCAGAAGCGGAAATCGTCCTCGCCATGGTCCGGCGACATGTGGACGAGCCCGGTGCCGCTGTCGGTCGTGACGAAATCGCCGGGGAGGAGTGGGCGCGGTTCGGCGAAGAACGGGTGCAAGTCGTGCAGGGGGTGGCGGGCGATAGCACCGGCAAGGTCGGAGCCGGAAATCCTTAGTGGTTGTCTCACGGTCGCTGATGTAGCTTTGAGAAGCTCTGACAACGGCGGGTCATCATATACGTCTTTGCCGGGCAGGCCTTCGGTTCTTTTAAAGCAATCGTCTACTCTAGCTTCAGCTACGATGTAGCGACTGCCCCCCTCGCCGATCACAACGTAATCAACATCTTCCCCATACGCCAAAGCCCGGTTCACCGGGATCGTCCACGGCGTCGTCGTCCAGATCACCGCGTGCGCGCCGACCAGCTCGGGCGCGTTCGGAGCCTCGACGATCTCGAACGCGACGTCGATCTGCGTCGAGGTGACGTCCTGATATTCGACTTCCGCTTCGGCGAGCGCGGTCTGTTCGACGGGCGACCACATGACCGGTTTGGCGCCCTGGTAGAGGAGGCCGGAGTCCGCGATTTTCAGGAACTCTTCGACGATGATCGCCTCGGCGTCGTAGTCCATCGTCAGATAGGGGTCGTCCCATGTGCCCTGGACGCCCAGGCGCTGGAACTGCTCGGACTGCACCGCCACCCATTTGGCGGCGAAGTCACGGCATTCACGGCGGAATTCGATCGGATCGACCTCGCGCTTGTCGCGCTTTTTCTTGCGGTACTGCTCCTCGATCTTCCATTCGATGGGGAGGCCGTGGCAGTCCCAGCCGGGCGTGTAGGGCGCGTCATAGCCCTTCAGCGTCGCCATGCGGACGGTGATGTCCTTCAGGATCTTGTTAAGCGCATGACCGATATGGATGTCGCCATTGGCGTAGGGCGGGCCGTCATGAAGGATGAAGGTCTCCCGCCCCCTTCCGCTCCGCACGCAGACGCTCGTAGAGCTTCATGTCGCGCCAGCGATCCAGGATGCCGGGTTCCTTCGCGGCAAGCCCCGCCTTCATCGGAAAGTCGGTCTTCGGCAGGAAAACGGTGTCGCGGTAATCGGGCGGGCTATCGGTCATGCTGCGCTGCACTAGCCGCCCCCCTGCGAAAGCGGAAGCGTTTGTCTAAAACCCGCCGCCTTCGTCCAGATAGGCCTGTTCTTCCGCCGTCGTCGTTCGGCCGAGGGCGGCGTTGCGGTGCGGAAAGCGGCCGAAGCGGGCGATGACGTCGCGGTGGCGTTTCGCGAAATCGAGCGATTCCTCGAGGCCCTGGGCGGCGAACAGGCGGACGGCTTCGTCCTGATGTGCCATGGATTCGCCGTGCATGAAGGGCATGTAGACGAACTGGCGGCAGTCCGGCGGATAGGCCCCGTCCCAGCCGCGCTCCATGGCCAACCGGGTGAGGTGGACGGCGTCCGCATCGCTTGCAAAGGCGGCGGCGGTGCCACGGTGGATGTTGCGGCTGAACTGGTCGAGGACGATGATCGCGGCGAGAAGGCCTGCGGGCGTTGCCAGCCAGTCGTCGGGAACGTGGTCCGACAGGGCGGCATGCAGATCGCCGAACCGCTCTGCGATCTTGGCATCCAGATCGGCGCCGCCGCCGAACCAGCCGTCCGCGCCGACCTTGTCGAACCAGAATGTGAGAATTTCCGCCGGCGACGCCGTCGTCAAGCGTCGGGCCCTTCGCAGGGCACGATGTCCTGCGGTTCCGGACGCGGCGCGACCTGGCGGAAGACGGCGACGTAGGCGACGCCCTCTTCCAGACCTTCGCGGGTCATCTCTTCAAATCCGAGCGCCGCCACTTCGCAGACAAGTAGATCAGGAGGCGTGCCGTGCTGGCTGGTGATGCGATCGGCGTCGACGACGGCGATGGTGGCGTCGGGCTTCAGGCTGCCGCGCAGGTGCCAGAGCAGCGCATAAGGGTTGCCGATCTCGTGATACATATGGACGAGAAGCGCATGATCGAGACTGTCCGGCGGCAGACCGGGATCGTCGGGCGTGCCGAGAACCGAACGTACATTGCCGTAACCATTGGCACTGGCGCGCACCTCCAGATCGCTGACGACGTCGGGAAAGATATCCTGTGCATAGACGCGGCCGTCGGGACCGACGGCATCCGCCAGCTTCTGCATGTAGAACCCCCGGCCGGCGCCGATATCGGCGACCGCATCCCCCGGGCCGACGCCGAGCGCGGCGAGAACCTTTTCCGCCTCGCCGGTGCCCTCACGGCTGACCTCGTCGGAATATTGAAAGGCGGTCGTCACGCTGACCGGACGCTCGACCGGTGGAAACGGGCTGAGATCGTCGGCAGGCTCTACTTCGGCGGGCCCGCAGGCGGCCAGCATAAGCGTACCTGCCAGAAGGGGGAGGAATATACGGTTCGTGGACATGGACACGGCCTAATCCTAGGGGGCGGTGAATGACACGGTCCTTCGTCAAAATGCACGGGCTTGGCAATGATTTCGTCGTGTTCGACGCACGCGAGACCGCACTCACGCTGTCGGCAGACCAGGTACGCCGGATCGCGGACCGGCGCATCGGCATCGGCTGCGACCAGCTGTTCGTCATGGAAACATCGGACCGGGCCGACGTCTTCATGCGCATCTGGAACGCCGATGGCGGCGAGGTCGCGGCGTGCGGCAACGGCGCGCGCTGTATCGCGCGGCTGGTCGCGGAGGGAAGCCACAACGAGGCGTCGGTTACGATCGAAACCCTGGCGGGCATTCTAGAAGGCCGGGCGAACGGCGCGGCGGCCGCGGTCGACATGGGGGTGCCGCGCTTCGACTGGGACGCGATCCCGCTCGCCTATGCCATGGACACGCTGTCCATGCCGGTCGGCTGGGAGGA
>JBCCAC010000144.1:0-6547 GCA_039815015.1 Pseudomonadota bacterium
ATAGGCAACCACCTGGACCTTCGAACCTTTTGCTTTGCGCCCAAAACCACGAAGAAGACTTTGCGGAATGAAGTGCTGCTTCCGACCCGACATACGATGATCCTACCAGTCGCCGGCCTGCTGCGGCTGCATCACGCACTGAGCGACCACCACAGCAGGCCAGAAGGCCATGCCTTGTGTGCGCACTCGTTGAAGAGGGCCGCGTTTTCGCGCTGTCGATCATCGGTGATTGCCTTTAAATAACCAACCCCAAGTTGTGGGTGTTAACGAATAGGTAACCTCGTTCGCCGACAAGTCCATCACACGCCGGATGGGGGACGTCGGAACATGGCAGCACGCAGAAGAAGAACAACGGACGGTCTCGCCACCACACTGGTCGGGGGCAGTGCCGCGATGCGGGACGTCCGGCGGCTGATCGCGCAGGTCGCGCCGGCGGATTGCTCCTGCCTCGTCACCGGGCCGTCCGGGTCGGGGAAGGAGGTAGTCGCGCGTGCGCTTCACGACCTGTCATCCCGCAACGGCGCAGCTTTCGAGACCGTCAATTGCGGTGCGATCCCGCTCGACCTCATCGAAAGCGAAATGTTCGGACATCAGAAGGGCGCGTTCACCGGCGCCATCGCCAGCCGGGCGGGCCGTTTCGAACGCGCCGACGGGGGCACGCTGTTTCTCGACGAGATCGGCGACATGCCGTTCGACATGCAGGTGAAACTGCTGCGCGTCCTCGAAACGCGCCGTTTCGAGCGCGTCGGCGGCGGTACGTCGCAAAGCGCCGACGTCCGCATCGTCGCCGCGACGCATGCGCGTCTGGAACGGGCCATCGCGGACGGCCGGTTCCGGGAAGACCTGTTCTACCGCCTGAACGTCATGCCCATCCTCCTCCCGGCGCTTGCCGACCGTCGAGAGGATGTCGAGGAGCTGATTGCACATTTCGCGACCATGTCGGGGCATACGCGTTTTCGCATGGATGCCGGCGCCATTGCTTATCTGTCGAGCTATGACTGGCCGGGGAATGTGCGTGAACTGCGCAATTTTTGCGAGCGGGCGGCGGTCCTGCATGCGCACAGCACCCTGACGGCCGGCGAGGCGCAATTCCTGCTGTCGCTGGGCCGCGCGCATGCGGCCATCGATGGCGCTTCGGCGGTCATGCCGCCTGCGCCTGCTGAATTGCCGGCGAGCCGGCCGGAAAATGTCGTACCGTTGGTGCTTCCGGCCCTGCCCGCCGAAGCTGCACCGGCCGATGCGTCCCATGCCCAGAACGCCCCTGACTTCGCGAACGGACGGACCGTGGATCTGCGCGAAATTCTCGCCGCGCAGGAGCGAAACTATATCGAGGCGGCGCTCAGCCATGCCGATCATGTGGTCGCGGACGCGGCGCGTCTCCTTGGCCTGCAACGCACGACGCTGTGCGAGAAGATGCGCCGGTACGAGATCGCTCGCGAGGTACCGTTCGATGGGCGTAGCGCGACCGCCTGATCATGGCGTCGCGTTCCTGTCCCCGATCGCCGACCAGCCGCTCGCGATCTCGGCCAACATGACCTGCGCGCTCTCGATATCGGCGACGGTTCCGGAAGCGATCCCGGTGCGCAACCGGCTTCGGCAATAATCGTAGATCGCGGCCAGATCGCCCGCGATACGTCCACCCTGCTCGAAATCCAGCGACGCGGTCAGCGCGTCCAGTATCGCCCCCGCCTTCGCCGCAGCCGGCGTGGCGATGGCCGTAGCCCCGTTCAGAAGGCCGAGCTCCGCCCGTTTCATGGACGCCAGGCACTCCTCGAACAGCAATTCGACCAGTCGGTGCGGACTCGCGCCCTCCGTACGGGTCGTGGCGGCGACGCTGGCATAGGCGCTGCGGGCATGGATCTGGCGGGCATTGGCGGTCATGTCGTGTCCTGTCGGGTCAGTTGTTGCGGTTGGTCCAAAGGTCGATCTGCTGGGTCAGGAAATCGCGCGTCGACTGAAACTGGGCCACGCTCGCCTCCATGGCACCGAACTGGCGACGCAGGCGCTCTTCATAGGCGGTGCTGCGGGTTTCGATGCGCAACTCCTCCTCGGCATAGCGCTCGCTGTCGCGCTGCAGGCGGCTAAGGCCGGCGCCAATGGCACCCGACGATGTCGCGGCGGCGTCCGCAATGCCGGCGAGATCCGTCGACAGCCCCGAAAACAGCGCTTCCAGTCGTGACGGATCGGCGGCGACGGCAGAGGTCAGCGCCGCATCGTCGATGGTGAGCGCCCCCGATCTGGTGCTGGCGATACCGATGTCGGCGAGGCGCAGGACACCGGCGTCATCACCGAAAGCCGCCGTCGTCAAAGCGCGCATTTCGGCGGCGACCGCCCGCAGTGCCGGTGAACCGGCCAGAGGACCGGCGGCATCCGGTCCGACACCGCCGCCCAGATCCTGCAACAGCGCCTGCACTTCGTTGAACGCACCGACGAAATTGCGAATGCCGAGGCCGAGCTCTTCGGTATCATAGGCGTTCGATAAGGAGATCGTCTCGTCCGGTGCGGCGGCGTTCAGGTCGATACGAACGCCGTCCACCAGATCCTCGATCCTGTTGGTGGGTCGCGTGGTCCGGATCCCCTCGACATCGAGAATGGCATCGGCGGCCGCGCGGCGCTGCGTGAAGCGCGCATCGCCCGGCGTGAACGACAGTCGCTCCAGATCGCTACCCGGCGTGTCGGCCGCGGCGGAGATGGTAAATCCGTTCCGCTCGCCATCGGGGCCTTTCAGGATCAGGCGCGCACTATCGCCATCATTGACGACCGTTGCGGAAAGCCCTGCGCCGGCATCGTTGATCAGGCGGGCGAGTCCCGCCGGCGTCGCATCGGCTTCGGCAATGTCGAGTGTAAGCGGCGGGGCGTCGCTATTAGGCGTCAATCCCGTCGGCGCTCCGTTTTCGTCCGTCGCGACGGTCCCGAAGGAGATGGTGAGTGTGCCGGTGCCGAGCGGCATATCCGCCGCATCGAAGCCGCCGGATACCAGCGTCTGGCCCGCGGCAAGCTGCTGCACGGTAAATTCAAGCGCACCGGGCGCCGGCCCCGTGCCGGTCCGCACGACGCTGGCAATGTCAGCGCGATCGAGCGCCGGTCGCACGCCGAGAACGCCGCTATCGATGAGGCTGGACAGCGCGTCCGAAAACGCACCGATACCGGCACGGATCTGACCGAGTGCGGAAATGCGGGCGGCCGTCTGATCGCGCCGATCCGTCAGGCGCTCGATCTGCGGCGCCCGCTCGGCCGCGACCAGACCATTGACGATCGAATTGGTGTCGAGGCCGGATCCGGCGCCCAGCGTAGCGAGAATTTCGTTCATCTGGGCGGGGCTCCTTTCCGTCTGATGAAAGGAACGACCGGTACAGCGCCCACTTAAGCCCGGCGTGGAATTTTTCCGTTGGCATCGAAGCGCGCGGCGGGCGGGATCATCACCTGCGGCTTTGACCCCGCCATACGCCGATCGACGTCGAGGACGAAAGCGAGCACGGTCGCGACGGCGGTGAACAGATCGCTGCGCACGGGTTTGCCGACGCTGCTGGTAAAATAGATCGCGCGCGTCAGGTCCGGATAGCTGAGGAGCGGGCGGTCGAGCTCGGCCGCCAGTTCCTTGATGGCCAGCGCGACCTCGCCCTTCCCAGCCGCCGTCACCACCGGGGCCGCGTCCCGCGCCGGGTCGTAGCGCAGCGCGACGGCGAAATGCGTCGGATTGGCGAGCACCATCTGCGCCTCGGCAACGCCGGCCCTGGCGCCGCCCTTGGCGATCTCGCGCTGGCGATTGCGCCGTGCGGCTTTCAGTTCCGGCGCGCCTTCCGCCTGCTTCTGCTCGTCCTTCACCTCCTGCTTCGTCATGCGCAGCTTCTTCATCCGCTGATGATGCTGGCTCGGCACGTCGACGGCGGCGACGATGGCGAGACCGCCGCAAAGTACGAGCAACAGGAGGGCCAGCGTTTCGCCGGCCATGGCGAACGCGCCGCCGAGCGTCAGGCTGCCGAGGGCGGCGATCCGGTCGACCCAGAACAGCAGAAAGGCGATACCGATACTGCCGGTCAGCAGGACCTTCAGAAGCGATTTTCCAAGTTCGATGAGCGCGTTCGGACCGAACATGCGCTTCAGGCCACTGAACGGGTTCAGCTTGGACGGACGTGGACGCGCCGCGCGGGGCGAAAATCGCAAACCGCCGAGCGCCGCCTGCCCCGCGACCGCGGCCACGCAGCAGATGGCGAACAGCCCCGACATGGGCAGCCACAGTTCCGACAACAGCCCGATGGACCGCGCGCCCGGCGTGAACGCGCGCGTTTCGGCGGGCGTGAGGCTGAGACCGGCCGTCAGCATGTCGGCCAGCCCGGCGAACATCAATGTGCCGGCCACCGCCAGATAGGCACAGCCGGCGAGCATGACCGCCGCGACCAGAAGCTCGCGCGACTTCGGAACATCGCCATCGCGCGCGGCCTTCTGCCGGCGCTTCGGCGTCGGATCCTCGGTTTTCTGATCGGGGTCGGGTGCGCTCATGGCGCGCTGCCGCCGAACGCCAGCCGCCGCGCAACGGCGAGCCCCTCATCGACGACGCCTTCGATCAGCGGCAGCGTCGCCGGAAAGGTCAGTGCGAGCATGATGGTCCCGATCAGCAGCGTCGCCGGGATGCCGATCGCAAAGATGTTCAGCTGCGGCGCGCTGCGCGTCACGAAGCCGATGACGAGATTGATGGCGAACAGGCTGAACCCGACCGGCAGGGCGATGATGAGCCCGGCGCGGAACATGTGACCGCCGAACGCAACTACCTCGCCCATCATGCCGGCCGTCAGCCAGGCGCCGCCGATCGGCAGGACCGTGTAGCTCTGCATCAGCAACTCGACGAACAGGAGATGCCCGCCCGTTTCCAGGAAAATCAGACTGGTGACAATCAGCAGGAAATTGCCGAGTACGGGCACCTGCACGCCGCCCTGCGGATTGATGGCGGAGGCGAAGCCTAGTCCCATGGAATTGGCGATGTGATCGCCCGCCAGGATCGGCCCCGCAAAGGCGATCTGCAGGACGAAGCCCATGGCGAGGCCCAATAGAACCTCTTCGGTCGCGATCGCCAGCATGGCGAGCGAAAGCGGGTCGGCGGGCACGGCGATGTCGCCCAGCTGGACGACGGTAAAGGCGATGGCCGCCGCCAGCAGGATCCTGACCATCAAGGGCAACCCCATGGCGGAAAAAACGGGCGCGATCAGAAACGCGCCGCCGACGCGCAGCATGGCGACGAGAAGGCGCAGCACCTCCGCTTCGACATCACCGCCCGGAAAGATCACGGCGCAAACATCAGTGGGCAAACATCAGTGGGCAAACATCAGCGCGCGAACATCATCGCGTCACGGTGGCGACGGTCTCGAAGATCGCCTGCGTAAAATCCGTGAGCAAGCCCAGCATCGCGGTCCCGAACAGACCCAGGCAGGCGAGCGCGATCAGCAATTTGGGTACGAAGCTTAACGTCATCTCGTTGATGGACGTCGCCGCCTGCACCATGCCGATTACGAGACCGACGACCAGCACCGGCAGGATCATCGGTGCCATGACGAACACGAGCAGCCACAGCATGCCGCCGATCTGCCCTTCGAGCGCGGCGGTCATCAGATGAAGCCCGCCGCCAGCGAACTCATGGTCAGCGCCCAGCCGTCGACGGCGACGAATAGCAGGAGCTTGAACGGCAGGCTGATCAGCGTCGGCGACAGCATCATCATGCCGAGCGACATGAGAACGCTCGCCACGACGAGATCGATGACGAGAAACGGCAGGAAAATCAGGAAACCGATCTGGAACGCGGTCTTCAGCTCGCTGGTGACGAAGGCGGGCAGCAGGATGCTGAACGGAACATCGTCGGCCGCCGCGAAGCTGCCCGCGTCCGCCATGTCGGCGAACATCTTCAGGTCGCGCATGCGCGTTTGCGCCATCATGAATCCGTGCAGGACATCTCCGCCCGTTTCGATGCTCGCCTCGATACCGATATCGCCCGCCGTATAGGGCGTGACGACCGTATCGTTCAGTTCACTGAATACCGGTGCCATCACGAAGAAAGTGAGAAAGACGGACAGGCCGACCAGGACCTGATTGGGCGGCGTCTGCGCAAGACCCAGCGCCTGCCGCAGGATGGAAAGCACGATGATGATACGCGTGAAGGCGGTCATCATCAGAAGCACCGACGGCAGCACCGACAGCAGCGTCATCAGGATGAGAACCTGAAGCGAGAAGGACAGCGGCTCGCGGCCTTCGGACGCCGCATCGTTTCCCGCCAGCAGATCGGCCGCCATATCCAGCGGGCCGGCTTGCGCCGCCGCCGAGCCGCCGGCGAACAGGAGGACGATCAGAAAGAGGGGCCAGGCGCGCCGGATCATGCCGGGCCGCGATCGTCGCTGGCCAGCGTCTTCATGCCTTGCCGGTCGAGGCCGAGAAGAACGCGGCGGCCGGCGAACTCGACAACCGCCAGGCGGAGGCCCGGCGCCAGCGTCTGGGTCTCGACGACATTAGCGATGCGCGCGCCGCCGCCGGGCAGGAGGCGTCCGGCCTGCATTCGCCGCGC
>JBCCAC010000300.1:0-3501 GCA_039815015.1 Pseudomonadota bacterium
ACGTCCGTCCGCACCGCCAGCAGATCGCCCACGACCGCATCGCGCGCATCGAGCGCGCGTCCGAGCGTTGCCAGCACCGCTTCATGTTCTTCCTGCAATGTCGGCGCGGCGGGCACTGGCGGCCCCGCGCGTTCGGCATCGCTGCCGCCCGCTCGATCCGCCAAGACGCAATAGTCGCGCGGCGACAGCAGGAACGTCGGATGCGCGGTGAAGACGCAGCCGAGAACGGGCCGGTCGTGGGGACGTCGGTCGCCGGCATTCGCCGCCGCGCCGGTCAGAAACGCGTCCATGCGCCCGGCGCGCGCATGAAAGGCTTCCGCCTCCATCTCTTCGGCCAGCGCCCGCAGATCGGCGAGCGAAATCGCGCCCGCTTCCAGTGCGCGCGACAGATCGAACCCCAATTGCGCGACCGGATTGAAGAGCGGGGTTTCGCCCGTTCGTTCGTAAAGATCGGCAAGACGCGCACGCAGCGCTTTTGGATTGAGGTCCATTCGCATCTCGTCCTTCATGGCGTCCGCCTGTCGCCCATGCTTGACAGGCGGCGTCCGGCCTTATCGGTAAGCATCTATGCCGGCGAGCCATTATGGCATGTGCCTGCGGACAGGAAAGGATGCGCATTCCCGATGCAGAGATCGCGGCACCTGATCCTGTTCGGCGCAAGCGGCGACCTTTCACGGCGCATGCTGCTGCCCGCCCTCTATGCGCTGGATGTCGATGGCCTTCTTGCCGACGATCTGAAGATCATCGGCACCGCGCGCCGTGACCTGACGGATACGGCGTTTCGCGATCTGGCGGCGACGGCGATCCGCGAATTCCTGCCGTCCGACCGTTTTTCCGAGACCATGCTCGTCGATTTCCTCGCCCGCCTCACCTATCTGGCGGTCGACGTCACGACGCTGGAGGGGTTCGACGCGCTTGCGGCCGCCGCCGGCGGCGCGGGCGGCGATCTCGCCATGTTCCTGTCGACGGCACCGCAATTCTTCGAGCCCACCATTGCAGGGCTGAGGCACGCCGGTATCGCGGATGGGGCGCGCATCGGCCTCGAAAAGCCTCTGGGTCTCGATCTTGAAAGTTCGTGCGCCATTAACGACGCGGTCGCCACGGTCTTTTCGGAGGACCGCACCTTCCGCATCGACCATTATCTGGGCAAGGAAACCGTCCAGAATCTGATGGCGCTGCGCTTTGCGAACATGATGTTCGAGCCCGTTTGGAACGCCGCCAATATCGAACATGTGCAGATCACCATATCCGAAACGGTTGGCCTCGAAGGGCGGCACGATTTTTACGACGACACCGGCGCGCTGCGCGACATGGTGCAGAACCACATGCTGCAGCTCCTCGCCCTGACCGCCATGGAACCGCCGGCGAACTATTCCGCCCGCGACGTCCGCGACGAGAAGGTGAAGGTACTGCGGGCATTGCGCCCGGTCGCCGCGAACGAGATGGTGTTCGGCCAGTATGGCGAGGGCGCGTCGAACGGCGCCGCCGCGGCAAGCTATCGCGATGACCTGGGCGCGACATCGGACACGGAAACCTTCGTCGCCCTGAAGGCGCATGTCGACAATTGGCGCTGGAACGGCGTGCCGTTTTATCTCCGTACCGGCAAGCGGCTTGCCGAACGGCGCAGCGAGATCGTCGTGCAGTTCAAATGCGTGCCGCATTCCATCTTCGCCAGCCGCGGCGCGTCCCTAACCGCCAATCGCCTCGTCATTCGTCTGCAGCCGGAGGAATATGTCCGCCTCCTCGTCATGGCGAAGGAACCGGGCCTAGACCGCGCGGGCATCATCCTGCGCCAGGTGCCGCTCGATCTGTCGCTGTCGGAGACCTTTCAGGAGCGGCCCCGCCGCATCGCCTATGAACGGCTGCTGCTCGACCTCATTGAGGGCGACCCAACGCTGTTCGTCCGGCGTGACGAGGTGGAAGCGCAATGGCGCTGGATCGACGCCATTCGGGCGGTCCGCGCCGCCAATGCGCTAGAACCGAAATCCTATGCCGCCGGGGGCTGGGGACCATCGGCCGGGATCGCGCTGACCGAGCGCGACGGGGTCAGCTGGAATGACTGATGCCGACTGGCATATTCATGATAATCGGCAGGCGTTCGTTACTGCGGCTTCGGCAGATGTGGAGGCCGCCGTTCGCGACGCGCTTGCCACGCGCGATCGGGCGGTTCTGGCCCTGCCGGGTGGCGGGACACCCGTTCCGATCATCGAGGTGCTGACCGGTGCCGATCTCGACTGGCGTGCCGTGACGATCCTGCCGGGCGACGATCGCTGCGTGCCGCCGGGCCACGACCTGTCCAATCTCGGCATGTTGCAAAGTGCGTTCCAGGCGACAGGCGCACACGTTCTGCCTCTGAATATCGGTCAGTCGTCCCTGCCGCCGTTCGATCTCGTCTGGCTCGGTATCGGTGCGGACGGTCATACCGCGTCCATCTTTCCCGGCCCGGATTATGAGACCGCGCTGACGACGGCGGTGCCGATTCTTCCGGTAACGCCCGATCCGCTGCCGCCAGAAGCGCCCGTATCGCGCATTACCCTGTCCCGCACCGCCATCCGCGCCGCGCGGCATGTCCTCGTCACCATCACGGGCGCGGACAAACGCGCCGTCCTGGAACGCGCGCTTCGCGAAGGCGAGGCCAGCGGCTATCCTGTCGGCCGCGTTCTCTCCGGCCTTCCCGTCCGGATCCATTGGAGCCCCTGATGCACCCGACCGTCGAAGCCGTCACGGCCCGGATCGTCGAGCGGTCCCGCCCTACCCGCACCGCCTATCTCGACTTCATCCAGCGCGAACAGGAGACCGGTACGCGGCGCGGTTCGCTCTCCTGCGGCAATCTCGCCCACGCCTTCGCCGCATCGGGCGAGGATAAGCAAACCATCGCCGGCGCCGCGGCCACGAACATCGCCATCGTCACCGCCTATAATGACATGCTGTCGGCGCACGCGCCCTATTATCGCTATCCCGAACGCATGAAGGTCTGGGCGCGCGAAGTGGGCGCCACCGCCCAGGTCGCCGGCGGTGTTCCGGCCATGTGCGACGGTGTCACCCAGGGGCAGGACGGCATGGAGCTGTCGCTGTTCAGCCGCGACACGATCGCCCTTTCCGCCTCGGTCGCGCTCAGTCACGCCATGTACGAAGGGGCGCTCCTTCTCGGTATTTGCGACAAGATCGTCCCCGGTCTTCTGATCGCCGCCCTGCGCTTCGGTCATCTGCCATCGATCTTCGTCCCCGCCGGACCGATGCCGTCCGGCCTCGCGAACAAGGAAAAACAACGCGTCCGGCAGCTCTTCGCCGAGGGGAAAGTCGGCCGCGAGGAACTTTTGGAGGCGGAAAGCGCATCCTATCATGGCGAGGGAACGTGCACCTTCTACGGGACCGCCAATTCCAATCAGATGATGATGGAGGTGATGGGCCTGCACGTCCCCGGCGCCGCCTTCGTCAATCCGGGGCGGAAGCTGCGCCAGGATCTGACCCGCGCCGCCGTTCACCGCGTCGCGGAAATCG
>JBCCAC010000340.1:0-2953 GCA_039815015.1 Pseudomonadota bacterium
ACCATTGATTGGTGTCTTCGAGCGGTCCGGTCAGGAGCGCATCCTCCGGCATCGGCTGCGGCGCGAATTTCGGGTATATGCAGGACGATCCCAGAAACAGCAGCCGATCGACATTCTGCTTGTGCGCCGCATGAATGAGGTTCGCCTCGATCATCAGGTTTTCGTAAAGAAACGCGGCAGGATAGCTGTCGTTCGCCAGGATGCCGCCGACTTTGGCCGCCGCGACGATCACGATGTCCGGCCGATGGTCTTGCATCCACGCCTCGACGTCGGCCTGCCGGACCAGATCAGCCTCCGCCCGCGATGCCGTCAGTATCGTGCAGTCTTCGGCTCCCAGCCGCCGCACGAGCGCGCTGCCGACCATGCCGAGATGGCCGGCGACATAGACGCGCTTCCCGGTCAGAGAAAGATCAGGCTGCGGCGGCGTCATGGTTACGCCGTTCCTCGGCGATCGTCTTGATGTCCTCGGCAACCATTTCGCTCACGAGCTGGCGAAAGGAGGTCTTGTGCGTCCAGCCCAGCTTTTCCTCGGCCTTCGCGGGATCGCCGAGTAGTAGGTCGACCTCGGTCGGGCGGAAATATCGTGGATCGATCCGGACGAGTACGCGACCGCTCGCGTCGTCGCGGCCGATTTCGTCGACGCCCTCCCCTTCCCATACGATGTTATTTCCAGTCTCGGCAAAGGCGAGTTCGACAAACTCACGCACCGAATGCGTCTCGCCGGTCGCGAGCACCCAGTCCTCCGGCTCGTCGGCCTGCAAAATCCGCCACATGCCCTCGACATAATCGCGCGCATGGCCCCAGTCGCGCTTCGCATCGATATTGCCCAAGAACAGTTCGCGTTGCCGACCAAGGTTCATGGCGGCCGCGGCACGGGTAATCTTGCGCGTCACGAAGGTCTCGCCGCGCAAAGGACTCTCATGATTGAATAGAATACCGTTCGTTGCAAACATGCCGTAGGCCTCGCGGTAATTTACCGTAATCCAATAGGCATAGAGTTTCGCCGCCGCATACGGACTGCGCGGATAAAATGGCGTCGTCTCGCGCTGCGGCACTTCCTGAACGAGGCCGTAGAGTTCAGATGTCGATGCCTGATAGAAACGCGTCTTCTTCTCGAGACCCAGGATACGGATCGCCTCCAGAATGCGAAGCGCTCCGATACCGTCGGCGTTGGCGGTATATTCAGGCGTTTCAAAACTCACCTGAACATGACTTTGCGCCGCCAGATTGTAGATTTCGTCAGGCTGCACTTCCTGAATGATGCGGATAAGATTCGTGGAATCCGTCAGATCGCCATAATGAAGCACGAAGCGCGGATCGGCTTCGTGCGGGTCCTGATAAAGATCGTCGATCCGCGCGGTATTGAACGACGATGACCGTCGCTTGAGACCGTGCACGATATAGCCCTTGGTGAGCAGAAGCTGCGCGAGGTAGGCGCCGTCTTGGCCCGTAATACCTGTAATAAGAGCTGTTTGTGTCATGTACTTACATCCAACCTATGATAGAATTTGCTGATCTACGCCGGGAACCTCTATAGGCGGCGTATCCAACCGATCGGGTGATGGGAACAGTCCGGTGTTTCACTCGTTTCGTCGAAAGGCCTGGGTGGTTTTTCCAATACAAAATCATCTCGCGCCTGCAGAAAATTCTCGACAGCACTTATCGGGTTATTATCGGCCCAGTCCGCACCACTCCTTGGCATGCCCGCCACCAGCTTCATGACACCGTCCTGCGATAGAATGTAGGAGCCGCTGGTCACAAGGTCCGCATACGCATCCAGTTCCGCCGCGACATGATCGCGTTCATGATTTGAATCGAGGATCAACATCACGGCTTGCCCGGGTTTCACGGCGTTTCGAACCTGTTCGACAACCTCCGGAGCGACCGAACTGCCCTCAATCATCTCGATGCGCGAGAACATGGGATGGGCCTCGATCGCCTGGCGATTAGCCGGACGGATATCTATGTCGAGGCCGATCACCTTACCCTTGCCGATCATTTCCAGCAGGCTGGCGTAGAAGATCAAAGAGCCGCCATGCGCGATGCCGGTTTCGATGATGATGTCCGGCTTCACCTGCCAAATGGCTTCCTGAATTCGTACCATATCATCCGGAAGTTGAATGATCGGCCTTCCTAGCCACGAAAATCCATAGGAATATTTACGAACCCATCCCGTCTTGACCCAGACATCGGAAATTATATCGAATGCCTCCTTTGAAAAAAGCTCGTGTTCGCTTTTGTCATCAGGACCACCAGTCGTGAACGTACCGGCATCGGTATCGATCGTAATTCGCATTATTGTACATTCCCGTCATTCTGTTGGGCGGCTAGCCGACGTCTATAGGTATCTTCCAGACCGCTGGCGAGATCAAAGCGCGGACGAAAGTTCACTTCGTCGCGAAGACGTGCGGTCGAAGCGATCATGCGCTCCGGCTCTCCATCCTGTTCGCTGCGGCGTCCGAACGCCAGCAGATCCTCGCGCTTACCGAGCGCTTGTATCTTGAGCGCCACGTCGCGAACGCTCGACGTTTGACCGCTGGCGATGTTCACCGGTCCTTCGACGGCACTCGACAGCAGCCGGACAAACGCCGCGGCGACATCGCGGACGTGTATGAAATCGCGTTCCTGACGGCCGCTGCTCATCGCGAAGACCTCGTTCCGGAGCATGGCGTCGCACAGGCCGCCGATCAGTCGCTTGCCGGATTCCTCTGGTCCATATGGAAAGAATATCCGGCCCCAGGCAACCGAGATGCCCATCGCGCCGGCCGCCGACAGAACGAGACTTGAAAGCGCCACCTTTGCCCGGCCATAAAGCGTATGCGGCGCAAGCGGCGTCGCATTCTCACGAAGCCGTTCGCAATTCCAGTCATATTCAGCGCAACTGCCCGCGAACACCGCGCGCGCGCCACCGACAGCGCCAAAGGCTCGAAACAGACGCAGGCTCGCCGCACCC
>JBCCAC010000186.1:0-5294 GCA_039815015.1 Pseudomonadota bacterium
CGCCGCGGTGGGCGATGACGAGGGGCCTGCGAGACGGAGGGTCGGATACGGCGAGCGGCTGGGCCGCCAGGGTGCGGGCAGCCAGCGCCGCGGTCGCAATACTGGCCACACCCGACAGGATGTTGCGCCGGCTGAGTGGAGTTCGCAGCGCCATCGCCATTCCGATTTCCTCGATCTTCGTATGAAATAATCGGCTAGCGCGTCGGGCGCTCGATCTCAATTTGTTCGATAGCGCCACAGCCTGTCATTCGCCTGTTCATTCTTGCCGTAAGGCTTCGCGCCGCGGCCCGAGATAGCCGAACAGGTACGCCGCGACCTTGCGCATCTGGATCTCTTCCGATCCCTCGGTGATGCGATAGCGGCGGTGGTGGCGGTAGATGTGTTCGAACGGTTTTTCGCGCGAATAGCCGATGCCGCCATGGACCTGCATGGCGCGGTCGGCGGCCTCGCAGCAGAGGCGGTTCGCCCAGTAGTTGCACATCGACACCTTGTCGGAGAGCGTCTTCTCGATCTCCACATGGGGCATGTTATCCATCTGCCAGGCGGTTTTGCGGATGAGGAGGCGGAGCATTTCCGCCTGTGTCGCCAGCTCGACGAGCGGGAACTGGATCGCCTGATTCTTCGCCAGTTCCTCGCCGAAGGGCTTGCGCTGGCGGGCGTACTTCACGCTCTCCTCGATGCAGAATACCGCCGCACCGAGCGACGAAGCGGCCTGGCGAATGCGATTCTGGTGAACGAAGCTCTGGGCCAGCGCCAGACCGCCCTCCGGCGGGCCGAGGATCGCGCTGTCCGGCACCCAGACCTCGTTGATCTCGATACGCGGATGGTCCGTCGGCATGTTGAACGTCCAGATGTAGCGGTCGATATCTATCCGCTCGGCAGGCACCAGAAAGCAGGTGATGCCGCGCGCATCGCCATCCTTGCCACTCGTTCGCGCAAAAACGGCGCAGTGAGTCGCGACGTGCATCCCCGTCGTCCACATCTTGCCGCCGTTGATCACATGACCGGCGACCCCGTCCCGCTCCTCCGGAACCGCACGCGTCTCCATATGCGTGGCGTCGGAGCCATGGTCCGCCTCCGTCAGGCCGAAGGTAACGCGGCGCGTCCCGTCGAAGCCGCCGAGGATGAACTCCTGCTTCTGCGCGTCGGTGCCGAACTGTTCGTACATCTCGACGAAGGGGAAATTGCCGACGATCGAATGTTCGTTCTGCAGGTCGTTGTGGAGGCCAAGACCCTTGGCGGCGAAATGTTCGCGGATGACCGCCATCCAGAGGTTCGACCCGTCCCTGCCGCCATATTTTTTCGGTGCGGAAAAGCGCCAGTGCCCGGCGTCGTCGGCCCGCCGCGTCGCCTCCTTGAGCAACTCTTCCCACTCGGCGCGCGGCAGGCCGTGATTGTCCCAGTCGGTGCGCGCATGTTCGCGCCGATGGTCGAAGAAGCGGATGTTGTCGTCAGCCCGTTCGAGCGGACGAATTTCGTCTTCGATGAAACGATCGAGTTCAACGAGATAGGCGGCAAGATCGTCGGGTAGCGCGAAATCCATGAGGGCGGCTCCTTTGCGCCGAACGCTAGCCGCCCGACCCCCGCATCTCCCCTCCCCTTCCGAACAGGGTCTGACCTACTCCGCCGCCTCGGGTCGTTGCTCCTCGTCCTCTGGCTCGCCAAAATCGAGCGGCATCGTCTTATCGGCGTCATCGCCGCCATCCGTTGTGATCGACGCCTTCACCAGCCCTTCCAGTGAGCCACCGTCGAACCCGAGTTCTTTCATCAGTCCGTCGACGATCGGGGCTTGGGCACGATATTTAAGCGCCGCCTGTACCGCACTCGATGCGAGATTGCCGCCGCCCACACCATCGGCATCATTGGCGGGGCCGAATTGGGCAGGGGCGTCGCCGGTTAGACCGCCGACCTGCATGATTTTGATGGAATCGATGGCTTCCATCGGCTTGGCCGCCTCGCGGATGACCTGCGGCAGCACTTCGAGGAGCGCCAGTTTCGTCTGCAGACCGATCTGTTCGGACGACAGGATGTTGAGCGCTTCATTGACGGCGCGCTTGCCCTCGGCGTCCACTTCGAAGCGCACACGATCGGCCTCGGCGCGCAGCTTGATCGCCTCCGCGTCGCCCTTCGCATCCAGCTTGGCGGCCTCGGCACGATCGGCGGCCGCCTGTTTCTCGGCTTCGGCCTCGACGCGAACGGCGATGGCGCTACGCTCGGCTTCGCGCGACGCCTCGATAAGTTCGATGCGCTTCTGCCGCTCCGCCGCCTCGCTCTCGCGGGACGTGACGACCTGTTCTTCAGCAGTGACCGCCTCGGCGCGGGCACGATCGGCTTCCGCCTTGGCCTGACTCTCCTCACGGCTCTTATTCTGCACGGCGATCTGCTGATCCTGGCGGGCGATCTCCAGCACCTTTTCCTGCTCGATCTTGCGTTCGCGCACCTCACGATCGGCTTCGATCTGCGCAGAATCGACCTTCTGCTTGGCGAGGATCTGCGCCTGCTTCGCTTCTCGTTCCTGCTGTGCCTGCTCGCGGGCCACGTCCGCCATCTGGCTGGCGCGACGCACTTCGACTTCGCGTTCCTGCTCCAGCTTGGCAAATTCAGTGTCGCGGGAGAATTGCAGGCTACGCTCTTCCGCTTCCAGATTTTTCTCCTCGATCTGGACGCGGGTTTCCTGTTCGATGTCGTTGCGCGCCTTACGCCGCAGTTCGATCTGCTCGGTCAGACGCGTCAGACCTTCGGCATCAAAGGCATTATTGGCGTTGAAATGCTCGATCGCGGTCTGGTCGAGACCGGTCAGCGATACCGATTCCAGTTCCAGTCCGTTCATGGCCAGGTCGGCTGAGGAAACCTGCTGCACCTTCTGCACGAAATCGGCGCGCTGCTCGTGCAGATGATTCATCGACATACCGCTGGCGACGGAGCGCAGGGCATCGACAAACTTGCCCTCGACGAGTTCCTTCAGCGCGTCGGGCCGCATGGTGCGAAGACCGAGGGTTTGCGCGGCAGTACCGACCGACTGGCCATCCGGCTTCACGCGAACGTAGAATTCCGCCTTGACGTCGATACGCATACGGTCAGCCGTAATCAGGGCATCGCCGTTCTTTCGCTCGACCGCGAGCCGCACCGTATTCATGTTGACGGGCATGGTTTCATGGAGAACCGGCAGGACCATGGCGCCGCCGTTCATGACGACTTTCTCTCCGCCGAAGCCGGTTCTGACGAAGGCGATCTCTTTCGTCGCACGCCTGTAAAGGCGGACGACGATCATGCCGACGATAAGGAGCGCGACGAGGATCGTTGCGGGAATGATGAGCAGTTCTATCAAGGCGGGCATGATGCGGTCCTGTTAAGAGATCGGATTTAGGGTTGATGACGGCAATCGGCCGCTGACGTCGAGGATACCGGCGAAACGGTCGCCGTCGCGGCGGACGAGAAGAAGGCGCTCGCCTTCACGGGCGATATCGGTACCGCTATCAGGCTCCACCATGACATAATGGTCCTGCCCGAAACGATCCTGAACGCGGGCACGCGCAGGTGAACCGGCGGCGGCGCGTCCGACCGTGACGGTGGCATAGCGTCCGATCAGCTCGTCGACATGAATGGCGGTCGTCTCGTCACGCGGCAGGATCCGCGCGACGGCGCGGCTGAGCAGCGACGTCAACGGCAAACTGGCGAGTGCCGCAGAAGGAACAGCGAGCCACCACGGCGCGAGACTTCCCGTAAAACCGGCCAGAAGGCGTTGGCCGAACAGGCCGACCATACCGAAGCTCGCGAGAAGAACGACGATAAGAGCGAGGAGCGGCAACCTGCCCAAACCGAGCCAGGACAGCGCATGTCCATCGGCCTCGCCGTCCAGGTCGAGGTCAATGCCCCCAAGACCCGCCGCTTCGACGACGCCGATCAACAGCATGAGAATGAGCGCGACCGTAAAAGGAAGATTGTCTGCCAACAGTAGAAAATCGACCATGCCCGATACGCCCCTTACCTAATGGGTTTATAGCGCAGAGGCATCGAGAGTGCCACAAGTCAGCGGCGATAATCGCGCTAAATTTCGATCACGCGCCTTGTCGGGACACTTCAGTTCCAGCTCGTCTTGGCGTCTTCGGGATAGCCCTTTTCCTTCTCGGTTATGTCGCGCAGCGTTTCGGCGGGGGCGGTCTCTTCGCGATGGCGTTCCTGCTCGCGTTTCGGGGGTGCGTCGGACTGGTGGTCCCGAGGCGGCGTGGGAGGAGGTTTGGCCATGTTGGGTGTCCCGCTGATTTCATGTGACTGATATGCGAACGGATGAGGCAGGATCGCCGTTCCGGCGGCAAACAGACGGTAAAATTGTCGGCAACATACGGCGCGAAGAAAAAAGTGATTCAATTGGGAACCGACTTGCCGGTGGGTCGTTATCCTATCCGAATAGCGAAACATCCCCCCGCTCTCGCTATTCCGAACAGAGAAGCCCGCCGCGCCGCAATCCCCCCATGCCGCCCGGCGGGCTTCGACTTTCCCGGACATGAGATTGGACGCATAAATTGGAACCGACGCCGCCGTGCCCGGTTCTTGGCGTATCGACAGGGACCGTCGGACGAAAAGGAATGAGCATGCGTAAGATAACCACGGTTGTGATCGTCGCCTTCGGCATGGCGCTCGGCGCCTGCAACACGGTAAAGGGCGCGGGTGAAGACATCACGTCGGTCGGCGAAGCCGGCGAGAGGGCCATCAACTAAGGCTTGCAAGATCCGGACGGCTGTATCGGCCGTCAAAAATGGCGCCGCTGCTGGAAACGCTCTTCCGCAGCGGCGCTTTTTTTGCTGTCTGGTTTATGCCTGTTTGGCGAGCGCCTTCGCCTTCGCTTCCCGCTTTTGCGTGATCCGGATGGCGATGATCGACGCCTCGTAAAGGATGATCATCGGCACCGCGAGCATGAACTGGCTGATGATGTCGGGCGGCGTTACGACCGCGGAAATGACGAAGGCGACGACGATCGCATAGCGTCGAAACCCTTTCAACTGCTCCACATTTATGATGCCGACACGCGCCAGCAGCATCAGCGCCACCGGCACGAGGAAGCAGGCGCCGAACGCGAAGATCAGGCTCATGGCGAAGCTGAGATAATCGCCGATGGCGGGCAGCGCGGTCAGGGCGACGCCGGCCGTCTCGCCCTGAAACCCGAGCAGGAAGGCGTAGACCGTCGGCATCACCAGATAATAGGCCATCGCCGCGCCCGAAAAGAACAGGATCGGCGTCGCGAACAGGAAGGGCAGCATGGCCCGCTTCTCGTTCTTGTAGAGGCCGGGTGCGAC
>JBCCAC010000271.1:0-3883 GCA_039815015.1 Pseudomonadota bacterium
CAACGGTCGCAGCCAGTTCGTTGGCCGCATCGACGAGCGCGCCGATCTCCGCCGCGCGCGAGGTCGTCTGCCGCGTCAGCGCCTTCAGCTCCTGCGCGATAATACCGAAGCCGCCCCGCGCCGCACCGGCGGTCGCCGCCTCGATCGTCGCATTGAGAGCGAGGAAGTTGGTTTTCGCCGCGATTTCGTCGATCACATTGACGATCAGGTCGATCTGCTGCGCCAGATCGGTCAGGCTGGCGGCGTCACGGCGGGCATTCTGTGCCTGTTCCGCCGCCTCCCCCGCCGCGTCGCTCGCGCTTCCGATCACGTCGCGGATGGCGGAGAGCGAGGTCGCAAGCCCATCGGACGTACAGGACACCGCCATCACGTGACGCCAGGCCTCGTCGCTCGCCGCATGAGCGGTCTTTGCCTCATTGTTCGTCTGGTCGGCGATGCCATCTAGGTCCCGCGCCGTGTGCTCGAGTTCCATCGCCGCATCTTCCAGCGCCTGCATCATCTCGCCGGCGCGGCTTTCGAACGCGGCGATATGCTGATCGACGATTTTCATACGCCGGCGTTCGGCCTTGCGCTGCGCCTGATCGAGCGCCTCTTTCTTCGTCTTTTCCTCGTCGGCGACGAGCGCGAGTTGTTGCGCCTCCTCCTCGGCGCGCTGACGCGCATGTTCCCCCAGTCGGAACATCTCGATCGCCTGAGCCAGGCCCTGGAATTCAGGCGCCATACGGGTCACCGCCATCGGCCGGTCGAGATTGCCCGCCATCATAGCGTCGAGGCCTTCGCTGATGCTGTCGACCGACCTCGATATGCTGCGCAGGAGCGCGACGATCGCAAGTAGGAGGAAGCCGGCGAGCAAAGGGCCAAGCCCGGCCGCCAAAAGCAGCGCCTTGCGCGCAGCCGCCTCTTTCATAGCGGCGTGCCCGCGCAGATTGTCGACGGCGACGCTGCGCACGCGGGCATAGCGGTCGATCTTACGGCTGGCGGCGTCAAACCATTCACGCGCCGAGAACCCGACCCGGTCCGGACGCCGAATAAGCGCATCGAACATGGGTCCGAATTCCCGGTCCGGAACCTTCGCCGATGCGCCGCGTGCGTCGCCGCCGGTCCATAGCGCGGCCGAGCGTAGACCCATCTCCATCCCGCGTTCACGCAGAAGCGCGCGGATCAGATGCGTATCCCGCCCTTTGTTGACGATGACCATGCCGCCGATCGCACGCTGCAGACCCAGGCGGTTCCGCGCATGTACGACGCCAGCCAGGTCCGTCGTCAACCGCACGATTTCCGGATCCGTCGCGATCGAAATCATCACGTGCAGGACATCGTAGGCGCGGTCGTTGACCGCGTTATAGCGTGCCAGGACATCGCGACCTGCGAGCGAGCCGCGGTCGACTTCATCGCGTAGCGGACCAAGATTTTGAATGCTGGCGTAAAACGTAGCGAGAGCCTGCGACAGGCGGACACGGGGGTCCGCACTGCCACCATCTAGGTTCTGGCGCCAAGGGGCCAGCGCGTCATCATAGCTGGCGATGGCGGTATCGGTACGCTTTCGCTGATCCGCGAGTGTCTTGCGAAAGGCCGGAGACCGATTCTCGTCGGTCGCCAGAATGGCGGACAGTCCGCGTTCACGCTGCAGCTCGAAGACGACATCACCGACGAAGGGCTTGATGGCGACGACGTCGACGACGGCGCGGTTGGTCTGCCAATCACGATACAGGCGTTCGATATGAATACCGCCGAGAATAGTCGCAGCCAGGACGGGTAGGGACGCCAGGATAAGGACGCGCCGCGAGATGGAAAGTCGGTTCAGCATGGCATTTCGAAACCTGCAGTTGCGACGGTTAACAGGCTGACAAGCATCGCATGGCGAACCGGGTCCGTTACGGCAGCAATCGCAACCATTGCCGTGGCCAGTCGTCGCGACATTGCCGCCCTATTGGGATTCGGCGGCGTGCTCGCTATCTCCTGACGCACCATGCATCGCTACGCCAATCCGAAACGCTTTCTGGCGATCGCCCGCCCGGCCACCGGTCTGACGCTCCTGGCGGGCGCGCTTCTGGTGGGCATCGGGCTCAGCTGGGGTCTCATATTTGCCCCGGCCGACTATCTGCAGGGCGAAAGCGTGCGCATGCTCTACGTCCATGTACCCATGGCCTGGCTCGCGCTCGGCGGTTATCTCGGCCTCGGGATTGCCGGGATCACCGCGCTGGTCTGGAAACATCCGCTGGCGGAGGTGGCGCTCGCTGCGCTCGCGCCGGTCGGCGCGCTCTATGCCGCGCTTTGTCTGATTACCGGATCGATATGGGGCCGGCCGACCTGGGGCACATGGTGGGTCTGGGACGGGCGACTGACGTCGATGCTGGTGCTGTTCTTCCTTTATATCGGCGTCATCGCGCTCATTCGCGCACATGATGACGTTCGCACCGGCGCGCGCATGGCCGCCGTTCTGGCCATCGTCGGCCTGATCAACCTGCCGATCATCAAATTCTCCGTCGAGTGGTGGAACACGCTGCACCAGCCGGCGTCGATCACCCTGTCGGGATCGAGCATCGACGGCGCCATGCTATGGCCGCTCCTGACCAGCGCGCTGGGCTTTCTGTTCCTGATGGCAGCGATGGTCTTGATGCGAATGCGCGCGCTGATTGCCGAGCGGCTGCGCATCGCACGGTCGGTGCGGCTGGCGACTGCCTAAATAAGAGACGGCCTAGATAAGGAGAGCCGGACGATGACACAGACCGACTATGTTCTCGCCGCCTATCTGGTGATGGCGATCGGAATTGGCGGCGGGCTCCTCTGGGCCTATCTTTCCATGCGGGCGGCAGAACGATGAAGACGGGACGATGAAGGCAGAACGATGAGGACGGAACGATGAAACCGAAGCATCAACGCCTCGCGATCGCTATTGCGGCGGTCGGATCGCTCATCATCGCCGGCCTCCTCGCCCTTCCCGCGCTGCAAACGGGTGCGAGCTATTTCTATGCGCCGGCCGACCTCGCCGCTGCCGATGTCGCGCCGGGTCAGGCCATTCGCCTAGGCGGCCTCGTCGCGGAGGGCAGCGTCCGGCGATCGGGTGACGGCCTGACGCTCGACTTTGCTGTGACCGACCGGCTGGAAACCGTGCCCGTGCGCTATGCCGGCATCGTCCCCGACCTGTTCCGCGAGGGTCAGGGGATCATTGCCGACGGACGGCTGGATGGCGCCGGAACCTTTCTGGCCGATACGCTCCTCGCGAAGCACGACGAGAATTACATGCCACCTGAAATCGCCGAGGCCGTGGCCGAAGCGGAAGCGGCAGCCAAGGCCCGGCCGGAAATTTAAGGCCCAACGGCTTTCAGGCGCAAAAAGAACCGCTCACCCTGAGCGGTTCAAATATAGCTATCGTTCGACAATGCCCGAATTTTACTCTGGAAACACCGCGAATCGGGGCAGATCGTCGACATGACGCGTCCAGGCGACCGCCTGCTCGTCATTTACGTGAGCCTCGGCAGGAAACGCGTCCGGATCGTCGAGCGAACCGACGGTGATGTCGATCAGGCCGGGAATGAGATCGCCCTGATAGCTGAGCGTGGTGCCGCAGTCGGCACAGAAACCGCGCCGTACTCCGGGTGAGGACGCATAATATTTCGGGGTTCCGCGTACCCAGCGGAACGCGTCGTTCTTCACCATGAAGAAGGCGATATTCTGCGCGCCAGATGTGCCGCGACAGGCGGCGCAGTTGCACAGCAGGCTGTTGAGCGCCCGCCCCGTCACCCGGTAGCGAATTTCGCCGCAATGACAGCCGCCCTCGGTCATATCGTCCCTCCGTCCATCATGGGACTTCACCATAGCCCGGTGGCCTGCTAAAGCGACAGGCATGCTTCCCGAACTCGGACATCTTCTCCTCTGGCTG
>JBCCAC010000277.1:0-3848 GCA_039815015.1 Pseudomonadota bacterium
CTTCACCGGCACCCGGCTCGTACAGGTCATTCAGGGGGCGGCCATCCTGACGCTGGTTCTGAACGTCGTCGCCCTGTGGAAGCAGGAGGCGCGCAAGACCGCCAGCGTGGATGCGGACGGCCCGCAGCCGCGGTTTGCGGAGACCTGGGCCGCCTTTACGGCCCGCCCAGGCACGCGGCGCCTGCTGCTTGCCATCGGCGCCGGCGCCGGCGCCTTTGCGATGCAGGACGCACTTCTGGAACCCTATGGCGGCGAGATCCTCGGCCTGTCGGTCGGATCGACGACGAGCCTGACGGGGGCATGGGCGCTCGGCGCGCTGGTCGCCTTCGGACTGTGCGCGCGGCAGCTGCCAAACGGAGCTGACCCGCTGCGCCTGGCCGGGATCGGCGCGGTGACCGGCGTGGCGGCATTCCTGATGATCCTGTTCGCGGCGCCGCTCGCCTCGACGACGCTATTGTTCGCCGGCGCCGCCGCCATCGGCTTCGGTACGGGCCTGTTTTCCGTCGGCACCATGATCGCCGCGATGGCGCTCGCAAAGGACGGCGCGGCGGGTATCGCGCTCGGCGCCTGGGGCGCGGTGCAGGCCAGCTGTGCAGGGCTCGGCATCGCGCTGGGCGGTCTGATCCGCGACGGCATGGCGAGCGTTGCCCTGGCGGATGGTCTCGGCGCGACGCTCGCGGACCGGGCGACCGGATATGGCTCGGTCTACACGCTGGAAATCATCATGCTGCTGGGAACGCTGGTCGTGCTCGGCCCGCTCGTCGGGACCGGCCGCGCACTGGCGGCCGGATCGGTGGCGGGTTCTACGGTCGGGCCGGCCAGGCGCTTCGGCCTGCAGGAATTTCCCGCCTGACGGTGGGAGGGAAGAGGAGAGGATGACATGGACGATCTGAAAATCGTGGGCACGTTCGACGTGACGGAGATGGTGTTCTACGCCTTCACGCTATTCTTCATCGCTCTCATCTTCTATCTGCGGCGCGAGGACCGGCGCGAAGGCTATCCGCTGGAAGACGAGGTGACGGGCCGTATCGACACGGGCGGCGGCGCGCTCCACAGCGGCACGACCAAGACCTTCCTGATGCCCTTCGGACGCGGCACCGTGACGACGCCGACGCAGGGCCGCGAGAAGGTCGATGTCGCCGGCGCGCGGACGTTCGCCTCGCCCGGCGCGCCTTATTATCCGACCGGCAATCCGCTGGCCGACGGGCTCGGCCCGGCGGCCTGGGCGGATCGCGCGGCGCACCCCGATCTCGACGCCGAGGGCCGCAATCGCATCGTGCCGATCGGCACGGTCCCCGACATCACCGTGCATGGACGGGATGCCGATCCGCGCGGCATGACCGTGACCGGCGCCGACGGCGAGGTCGCCGGTACGATTACCGACCTGTGGGTCGACCGGGCCGAGCATCAGCTGCGCTATCTGGAGATCGATACGGGCGGAAAGACGATCCTGGCGCCGATGGCCATGGCGAAGGTGAAGCGCAAGAAGAACACCGTTCATATCGACGCTCTGAATGCGGCGGACTTCGCGGCCGCCCCCGTTCCGGCGACGCCCGCCACCATCACGCTCTACGAGGAAGAGCGCATCGTCGCCTATTTCGGCGGCGGTTATCTCTACGCCAACCGCGCACGACAGGAGCCGATCATATGAGCGAATATGACCATGAACCCGTCCGCGGCCTGCCCGGCAAGCTGCCCGAGGGGGAACACATCATCTGGCAGGGCGCGCCGGACTGGAAACGCCTGGCGCTGTCGGCGCTGCACATCCGGCTGGCGGCGCTCTACTTCGCCGCCATGGGGGCGCTGTCGCTCCTGCGCGGCGATCTGGGCACCGCGGCGGTCATCGCCATGTCGGGCGCGGCCGTCATCGGATTCTTCGCCCTCTTCGCCTGGGCCGTCGGCAGGACGACGCTCTACACGCTGACGAACCGGCGCGTGGTGCTGCGCATCGGCGTCGCGCTCAACAAGTGCATCAACATCCCGCTTGGCGAGATCGAGACGGCGGATCTGAAAATGCTGCAAGGCGGTACGGGCAGCATCGTCCTGTCGCCGAAGGGCATGCCTAGGCTCGGCTACATGATGCTGTGGCCGCACGCGCGGTCAATGCGCATCATCCGCCCGCGGCCCATGCTGCGCGCCATCCCCGACGCCGAGGGCGTGGCGGCGCTCCTGTTCAAGGCGGCGCGTGCGGCACAGCCAGGCATCGCGCCGAAAGAGGCCGCGGCCGGAACGCCCGCCCCTCAAATCGAAGGCCAGTGGGAGGGGCTGCCGGCATGAGCGGCACCATGCATCAGGCGCACGATCACGATCCGACCGTACCGAAGGGCGCGCTGATGGCGGCGGCGGCGCTGCTCCTCTTCGTCCTCGCGCTGACCGGCGCCGTCCGGCTCGGCCTGATGCCGCAGGAGGCCAATCCGACGCTGTCGCGCGCGGCGGCGGGCGTGGCGCCGGCGGCGCAGCGCGACCTGCGCGTCGCGGACCGCGAGGATGGCGCGGTGGTCATTACCGATGCGCAGACCGGCGAAACGGTCACGATCATCGGCTATGGCGAAGGCGGCTTCGCCCGCGCGACGCTGCGCCGTCTCGCGAAACTGCGCGTGAAGGCCGGCATCGGCGCCGAACCGCCCTTCACGCTGACACGGTGGGAAAACGGCGCGCTGTCGCTGGCCGATCCGGAAACCGGGGCGCACGCCGAATTGCACGGCTTCGGTCCCGATCACAGCGCCACCTTCGCGGCGATGCTGGAAAGGAATGCCGCATGACCGGTCGCCTCGCCCCCCGAACCTTCGAAACGCGCTGCCGCATCGAGATCGAGCAGAGCCCGGAACAGTTCCACGCGCATGTCGAACTGGACGGAAACATTCCCATTTTCCCCGGTGACAGCGTCGAGGTTCACGGTGCACCGGTGCGCATCGCGTTCGGTGAGAAAGTCGTCTTCGACCGCACCGCCACCGTCCGACGCGCAGGCGCCCTTCGCCGCGCATGGACCCGGTTCGCCGGCCATTTCGAACTCGCCGAACTCTACGAAGTCAGCTTCAATCCAGGGAGGTTGTGATGTCCACCGAAGCGATGACCACCACCGCCAAGCGCGCGCCGTCCGCACCAGCGCCGTCGGCCGCGACGCTCTCCGCATCCACCGACACCATGGCGATCGCGACGCAGGACACCGTCCTGTCGCCGCGCTTCTACACCACCGATTTCGATGCGCTCGATGCGATCGACGTCTCGTCCGTGCGCGGAGAGTGGGAAGCGCTGATGGACGAGATGGAAGGCGATCCGAACAAGCGGCATTTCAGGAAAACCGACCGGTTCGACGGCGTGATCGAGGCGCTGCCGCCTGCACTGCAGAAGGAATTCATCGACTTTCTGGCCAGCTCGCTGACGTCGGAATTTTCCGGCTGCATCCTTTATGCGGAGATCGCCAAGCGCACGAAGAACCCCGATGTGAAGCGGCTCTTCAAGCTCCTGGCGCGGGACGAGAGCCGCCATGCCGGCTTCATCAACGAAACGCTGAAAGGGTCGGGCATCGGCGTCGATCTCAGCTTTCTGACCAAGACGAAGAAATATACCTTCTTCAAGCCGAAGTTCATTTTCTACGCGGTCTATCTGTCTGAAAAGATCGGTTATGCGCGGTACATCACCATCTTCCGCGAGCTGGCGAAACGGCCGGAAAACAAGTTCCATCCGATTTTCGACTGGTTCGAGGAATGGTGCAATGACGAGTTCCGGCATGGCGAGGCGTTCGCGCTCCTGCTGCGCAGCGATCCGAAGCTGCTTCAGGGACTGAACAAGCTGTGGATCCGCTTCTTCCTACTGTCGGTCTATGCGACCATGTATGTGCGCGATCA
>JBCCAC010000252.1:0-4091 GCA_039815015.1 Pseudomonadota bacterium
ACCCTTCTTGAAGAGCGTAATGAATTTGCCAAAGTTGGTGTTATTTATGCCAGTATTGCCGTACTGTTTTCGGAAATCGGCGACCATGACACGGCGATCGACCTCAACATGAAGGCGATGGATTATTATCGCGACTATATGGATGAAAATCCGAGGCAGATGGCGACTGCGATGATGAATAGCGGCACCGCTCATCATCGCGCGGGGCGCCATGAACAGGCCATTGAGGCTTACGAAAAAGCTGCCGAATATCAGAAAGCGGTGGCGAGTGACTGGTTGAATGGCATTCTCAACTTCAACTGGGCCCGTGCGCTTTACAAACTCGGGAACCGGGAGGCGGCTATCGCGCGAGGCGAAACCGCGCTCGGACAGATTGCGGAACTTCGTGACCCCGACGAAGCGGCCGTAGCGATGAGTTGGCTGGCGGAGCGCTACATTGAGGACGGACGCATGGATGATGCGGAGAAGCTCCTCGACGAAGCTCAGTCGATTATGGAACCGCCCGGCAGTCAGAGGCTAACGGAGCGAGACGGGGACGGCAGCAAGCTGCGCCAATTGCAATATTCGCGGGCGACGGCGCATGTCCTGATGGGGTTGGGAAGGACCGGCGAGGCCCAGCGATATACCGAAGCTGCATTCATGCTGGGCGACCAGCGCTATGAAGCGGAAAAAGTCCGTGCGCTCGCGAATGCCAAACTTGTGGTCGAACTGCGTGACCGCGAAAACGACCTCGCCATCGCGCGCCAGCAGGAACTGCTTGCCGATTCCGAATTAAGTCAGGCACAGCTTAGGATCGCGCTGCTGATTGCAGCCGCCGCTCTTGCCAGTTTGTTTGCCGTTTTTCTTTGGCGGTCATCGCGCGCGCAACGTGCGCACATCGCAACAAAAGATATGCTGCTATCGGAAATCCATCATCGAACGAAAAACAATCTGCAGGTACTGATCAGTCTGCTCAACCTCGATGCTCGGCGTCGCGGGCGGGAGGAGGGGGCGTCCGCAACCAGCCGTGATGCGGCCAATCGCGCTCGGGCCATGGCCCTCGTTCATGACCACATTTATCAAAAAACCGATTCCATCGATATTGATGGCCGCCAATTCCTTGCCGACCTCCTAGAGCTTCTGCAGCGGAGTCTCGGTCACCCGGGAATTCGCGTCACGAGCCATTTGTGTGACGTCAAGATCGATGCGGATACCGCGACCCCGCTTGGCCTTCTGGTTAGCGAAGTCATTACGAACGCCTATAAATACGCCTTTCCCGACGGCCGCGCCGGCGAGCTTCGCGTGGTTTTCGAACCCGGAAATGGCGGCCTGACGCTTCGAATCACCGATGATGGCGTCGGTTTCGACGTCAATTCCAGCCCGCGCCGCAGCGGATCGCTCGGCTTCGATCTGATCGCAGACCTGACGGCTAAGCTGGGGGCACGTCACGAGGTCATGAGTGGTAATGGCGGCACGACATGGGTCTTTTCCAGGATCGAGCCACGGCTGGGAAGAAAGTCAGAGGATCGCAGCCTTGTCAGCGTGAGCCACTAGGGCCGCAACGATCATTTGGATCCTCACTGATCGGGTTTTTCCTTCGTCATCGGCTCTCCGGAATTCGCCGCCGCGCCAGCCTCCAGCAGCGCGTCGTCCAGCCGGTCGCCTTTCACCAGGCTGACGCTGGTGGGGTAGGGCAGGTCGATGTCGTGTTCGAGGGCAGTCTGGAAGATCGCCGTCAGCACGCGTGAGCGTGTCGCCACCATGTCGCCGCGCTCCGACAGAACCCACCAGCGTACCTTCAGATTGAAGGTCGAGGGGGCAAGGTCCCAGGGAAAGCATTCGGGGCCGGGATCGTTCAGGACGCCGGGCACGTCGCGTATGGCCGTGCGGAACAGCTCGGCGACGTCGCGCGGGTCTTCGCCATAGCCGACGCCGACATCATATTCGTCGCGCCGCTGGGCGAACGCCGTGTTGACGACGACGGCCTTCGTATAAATGTCCGAATTCGGGATGATGACGCGGCGGCCGTCATAGGTCCGGATCAACGTCGCGCGGCTTTCGATATGTTCGACCGTGCCCTCGAAATCGTCGACGAAGATCTGGTCGCCGCGGCCGTAGGGGCGGCGCACGAGGATGAGGAGACCGGCGAACAGGTTCTGGAAAATGTCCTTGAAGGCGAAGCCAATGGCGATCCCGCCGAGCCCCAGCGAAGCGAAGACGTCGCCCGGTTCGACGCTGGGAAAGAGGATCGCAGCCGCGATCAGCAGGGCTGCGATCATGAAGACGCCCTGCACGAGCGAACCCAGTACCGACCCCAGGTCGGGGCGGCCGCGATGCTTTGCGAGGACGGCGATCCCCCGGCGAACCAGCTTCCCGATCAACCAGGCGAGCAGAAGGAAGACGAGCGCGGCGATGATATTCGGCACGGCGGCGTAGAAATCCGCAACCATCTCGTCGATCTTGCCTTCGACGACGGCGGCAGGCTTGGTCACCGTCGTGGCGAGGGCATCGGGTTGGGGATCGTTCTGGATGGCGTCATTCCTTTACATCGGTTACCCGATGCAACGGATTGGGGGACAGGGCGTTTCCAAGGTTCAAGGGGCGTTCAGCGTATCCCCCCTATTTCAATAGGGTGTTATGGCGGTGCGACCGCTGGGGATAAAAGCTGAAAATGAGATTTATCAGGGAGTTGAAATGATGAAAACGGTATCGAAGATCGCGTTGGGCATGGTTCTGGCGCTGGGTGGCGTCGGGGCTGTCACTCTGCCCGCGACGGTCGCGACGGCGCAGGAGGCCGAGGAATATCAGCTGGACCTGTCGCGCAAGTTCAGAAAATCCGCTGCCGAAGCGCAGGAAGCGCTGGCGAGCGGCGACCAGGCGGCCATTCAGGCGGCGTTCGCCGAGGCCGAAGCCAACATTAAGGAGCCGGACGACCGCTTTTTCCTAGCACAGCTGAAGGTGAACGACGCGCTCAATCGTGAAGATCGCCAGGGCGTCGCGCAACATCTCGATACCCTGCTGAATTCCGGCAGTCCGGCCGTGACGCAGGAAAAGCGCATCCAGTTCCTGCAGCAGCTGGGTCAGCTGGCCATCGAGCGTGAAGACAATGCCGCGGCGCAGGGTTATTTCCAGCAGCTGGCTGAGGCCGACCCCAACAATCCCGACGCGATCTTCAATGTCGGGTTTTTTCAGTTGCAGGGCAATGACACGGCCGGCGCCTATGACAGCTTTTCAAAGGCCATCGCGCTGAGGGAATCGCAGGGCGCGACGCCGGAAGAGAACGGGTATCGCCAGGCTCTGAGGCTGGCCTTCGAAAACGATCAGATCGACGTCGTGCCGCCGTCCGAAGCGCTGGTGCGCGCCTACCCGACGGCCGACAACTGGCGCAGTGTCCTCATCCTGCTGCGCGACGGTGCGACAATGAGCGATGGTGCCGAGCTGGACGTCTATCGTCTGCTGGAATCGACGGGGTCCATGTCGCCGGAAGGCACGCTGAACGGTCAGCGTACGCGCTCCGACTATATCGACTGGGCGGAGACCGCGAACAGCGCCGCCTATGTGGGTGAGGCGCAGGCCGCGCTGCAGCTGGCGGCGGCCGCCGGCGACAATGCCGCACAGCGCCCGCAGGCGAAGGAGCTGGGCCAGATCGTCGGTGAGCGCGTCGGCGACGACAAGCGCGACCTGCCCGGCCTGGCGACGGAAGCCGCAGCAGAAGCGACGGGTGAACTCGCGGCCAGTACGGCGACGGCCTATCTGGGCTATGGTGAAAACGAGAAGGCGATCGAGCTGTATGAGCTGGCGCTTCAGAAGGGCGGCGTGAACGAGGCCGGCGTCAACACGCGCATCGGCATCGCGAAGATGCGCATGGGCGATTATGACGGCGCGCGCGCGGCCTTCGCCGCCGTGCCCGAAGGTACGACGCAGGGGGCGCTCGCCAAGCTGTGGGCCGTCCACCTCGAACAGAAAGCCGGCGGTGGCGCCGAAACGGCGATGACGACCACCGAAGGGTGATCCCGGTCGCCTGATGGTCTACGGAAGGGCGGTGCCTGTAAGGGCGCCGCCCTTTTCGATTCCGGTTCGGTTCCTGCCGCCAGACGGTCAGTTTCTGCCGG
>JBCCAC010000154.1:0-6314 GCA_039815015.1 Pseudomonadota bacterium
CCCCACAACCCCGCCCCCGTCGACGCCCGCCCCCCCTGACCCCGTCCAAGTCCGCACACCCTGCGCCCGTCGAAGTCCGCCCATCCTGAGCCTGTCGAAGGATCGCCGTCCTATTCCGATTCGATCGCGCGCGGCACGGGGCCGTGGCCGGACCCGCCCACCGAACCGGCCTCCAGCAGGAACCCTTCGCCCGGCCCCTTTGGCGGTTGCGTCGTCTGAAAGAAGAAGGTGATGGTCTCGCCGCGATCCCAGCCCTGTTCCGCGTCCGTCGCCCAGACCATGCGCCCGGCCGCTTCGTCCACATCTATGGACATGAGGCCGTTCGCCTCCTCGGCGCGCCCATCGAGCGCGGCCGCCACATCGCTGAAACTGTATCCCGCCACGCCGGTGAACCCCGGCGGGATAAAGTCGAGGCCGAACAGCGTGACGCCGTCCGCCATCGTCACGGGCGCATTCGGCTGGAACGGGGCATCGTTCGTCGAATCGGCCCCCGGCGTCACGCGGTAGATGAAGGTGTAGATCGTTCCCTCGGGCGCCTCGGCAGGCTGGCAGGGGTCGATCCCTGCCGGGCAGTCGACCTGCCCGACGATATCGGCGACGGCCTCGCCGCGCTCCGACAGGATGGACGCGTTGACCGTCGGGCCGACCGGTCCGACGATCGTGCCGCCGCGCGCAAGCGTGTCGAGGTCCGTGGATGCGACGGCTTCCGCCTGCGCGCTGCCGGCGATGGTGGACAGCGCGACGCCTGCGGCGATGGCGGCATAGAAACGGATCATGGCGGGTCTCCTCTTCAGGCGCACGGCACCACTAACCCGCGCCACCGGTCAGGAGTTCCTGTTTCACCATCGCGCTTGCGGTGGACATGTCGATCTGGCCGGCAAAGCGATCCTTGAGCGCGGCCATGACCTTGCCCATGTCCTTCGGCCCGGCGGCGCCCAGTTCGGCGACAATCTTCCTGACTTCGGCCTGCGCTTCGGCCGGTGCCATCATCTGCGGCATGAACTCCTCGATGACCTGCAGTTCGTCGCGCTCGGCATCGGCCAGTTCCGTCCGGCCGCCCTTTTCATACATGTCGATCGATTCGCGGCGCTGCTTGGCCATCTTCGTCAGTACGGCGGCCGCCAGCTCGTCGCTGGCATTGCCGGTGCCGATGCGATCGTCGATTTCGCGCTGTTTGATACCGGCGAGGATGGCCCGGGTCGCGGCGACGCGGCCCTTGTCGCCCGATTTCATGGCGCTGATCTGCGCGGCCTTCACCTGTTCCGCGATCATGTCGCTTCTCCTTCATTATCGTCGGATGCGAGATAAGCGTGCGAATGCCGGGTGAACAGGCGTTGACGCGAATCCGGCGGCAGCCTAGCACGCCCGCTTAGCTTACATCACGAACCTCATGGACAGGAGCGCCTCCAGCGTGACCGAAGATAAACGCGCGCGCGCTCCGGAAGGCGCCACGGGGGCCCTGGTTCTGGCCTCGGGAGAGGTGATCTGGGGGCGCGGGTTCGGCGCGGCCGGCCATGCCGTGGGCGAGGTCTGCTTCAACACCGCGATGACCGGCTATCAGGAGATCATGACGGACCCGAGCTATGCCCGGCAGATCGTCACCTTCACCTTTCCCCATATCGGCAATGTCGGTGTCAACGACGAGGATCTGGAGGCGCGGACGCCGCACGCCGTCGGCTGCGTAGTGCGCGAGGATGTAACCGCGCCCTCGAATTTCCGCAGCGCCGGCCGTTTCGACGAGTGGATGGCGGCGACCGGGCGGATCGGACTGGCAGGCGTCGATACGCGGGCGCTGACGCGGAAGGTGCGGCTGGAGGGGCCGCCGAACGCGGTCATCGCGCATGCGCCGGACGGCAAGTTCGACATCGATGCGCTGGTGGCCGTAGCGAAGGGCTGGGGCGGGCTGAACGGCCTCGACCTCGCGAAGGACGTCACGCGCGACGGCAGCGACGATTGGCGCGACGGGCCCTGGGCGCTGGGGAAGGGGTTTACGAGCGGGTCCACGGACGGCCCGCATGTCGTCGCGATCGATTATGGCGCGAAGGACAATATTCTCCGCCGCCTCGTAAATGCCGGCGCGCGCGTGACGGTCGTCCCCGCGACGGCGACGTTCGATGAGGTCATGGCGCTGGACCCGGCGGGCGTCTTTCTGTCGAACGGCCCCGGCGATCCGGCGGCGACGGCGGATTACGCGGTACCCGTCATACGCCAGCTTCTGGATGCCGATATGCCGCTATTCGGCATCTGCCTCGGCCACCAGCTCCTCGCGCTCGCCGCCGGCGCGAAGACCGCGAAGATGTTCCAAGGCCACCGCGGCGCTAACCATCCGGTCAAGCGCCTCTCCGATGGCCGTGTCGAGATCACCAGCATGAACCACGGCTTCGCGGTGGACGGCGACGCGTTGCCGGATGGCATATCACCAACCCACATCAGCCTGTTCGACGGCACGAACTGCGGGATCTAACTTGCCGACAAGCGCGCGTTCGGGGTACAATATCATCCGGAGGCGAGCCCGGGGCCGATGGACAGCGATTATCTGTTCGAGCGGTTTGTGGGTGGGTTGTGATTCTATTCGTGCCAGTTGCCGCGTTCACTATTTCTGTCTTGCTATCGGAGATAGCGCTTCCTCAGCAGACAGACCTTATCGCTCAAATTGAAAGAGAATGTGGTGCGATTCCAGGAAGCCTTGTAGACGAAAAAGAAGAAGGCAGTATTGTCATATCACTATCTTCGAAAGACGCAGAAATATCTAAAGAAATAACTTCATGTATCATATCTCGGTCGCATGAATTGAAAGTCAAGAAAGTAGGCTTTATTGGAAATACTTCGGCGGCGCAAAACTAGTTTTGGTGATAAGTAAAGTGAAGCTGCCGCTCAATCTTTCCAAGGGTTCACAATCTCCACCCCGCTGGGCGCGAAATCCGTATCATTTCGCGTTGCTACCGGGCACTTTCGAGCGAGGCCCATTGCAGCGATGTAACTGTCCGGTGCGCTTGCGGGCCTACCCATCTGTTGCAGTCGCGCTCTTACGCGGCCGTGCAGATCGGCGTCTGCCTGTTCAAATGGCACGATCCTGTCGTGATAAAAGCTCAACAGATCGGCGAGCCACCTTTCAAGGCGGTTCCTACTGCGCGAGTTTTCCAGCCTTTCGCAGCCGAACCGGAGCTCCGCCACGACGAAAACCGGAATATGTAGCTCGTGCGCATGACGGGCGATCCAGTCGAGTACGACGATATTGCCGTCACGCCTGCTCGTTTCGCTCAACACATTCGTATCGACAAGGATCACAGATCGACATCGCGGAGCGGTATCGATCCGTTTTCAAAAGCATCATCACCAGCCCCGGCCGCCGTTCTCACCAAATGCTCGACGAACTTCGCGCCGGTCATCGCCCGGACACGCTCCGCCCGATCACCCGTTCGCTTGCGATACGTGCGTTCCAGGAGCGTGCGAAGCTCAGCCTCCAGCGAACGCCCGTTTTCCGCCGCAGCCAGCCTGGCGTTGCGTTTGACCTCCGCATCCAGCTTACGGATCGTCACACTTTCCACAGCACATCTCCAATGATTGCACTGCAATCAATGTATGCATTGAAAGCACATTAATCCATGCCCAAACGCACCGACATCACCACCATCCTGATCATCGGCGCCGGGCCGATCATCATCGGACAGGCGTGCGAGTTCGACTATTCAGGGGTCCAGGCGTGCAAGGCGCTGCGCGAGGAGGGGTATCGGATCGTTCTCGTCAATTCCAATCCGGCGACGATCATGACGGACCCGGAGATGGCAGACGCGACCTATATCGAGCCGATTACACCGGACATTGTCGCGAAGGTGATCGAGACCGAGCAGCGGCTGCATCCTGACGAGGTCATGGCCGTGCTGCCGACCATGGGCGGTCAGACGGCGCTGAACACGGCGCTGGCGCTTGCGAAAGACGGGCGGCTGGAGAAGCTGGGCGTCGAGCTGATCGGGGCGGATGCCGACGCCATCGACATGGCGGAGGACCGGCTGCGCTTTCGCGAGGCGATGACCGAGATCGGGCTGGAATCGCCGATTTCCGCCATCGCGCATACGGAGGCGGAGGCGCTCGACGCGCTGGAGAAGATCGGTCTGCCCACCGTCATCCGGCCGTCCTTCACGCTGGGCGGCACGGGCGGCGGCATCGCCTATAATCGCGAGGATTTCCTGAATATCGTCCGCGGCGGGCTCGATGCCTCGCCGACCACCGAGGTCCTGATCGAGGAATCGATTCTCGGCTGGAAGGAATATGAGATGGAGGTCGTCCGGGACCGGAACGACAATTGCATCATCATCTGCGCCATCGAGAATGTCGATGCGATGGGCATCCACACCGGTGATAGTATCACCGTCGCGCCGGCGCTGACGCTGACCGACAAGGAATATCAGATCATGCGGTCGGCCTCGATCGCGGTCCTTCGGAAGATCGGTGTCGAGACCGGCGGATCGAACGTGCAGTTCGCCGTCGATCCCAAGACCGGCCGTCTGATCGTCATCGAGATGAACCCGCGCGTCTCGCGCAGTTCCGCCCTCGCGTCGAAGGCGACGGGCTTTCCCATCGCCAAGGTCGCGGCGAAACTGGCGGTCGGTTATACGCTCGACGAGATCGACAATGACATCACCGGCGCAACGCCGGCGTCGTTCGAGCCGACTATCGATTACGTCGTGACGAAGATCCCCCGCTTCGCATTCGAGAAGTTCCGCGGCGCGTCCGATGAACTGTCCACGGCCATGAAATCCGTCGGTGAGGTCATGGCCATCGGCCGTTCTTTCGCCGAAAGTTTCCAGAAGGCCTTGCGCGGCCTGGAAACCGGCCTGACCGGGCTCGATCCGCTGCCCGATCTCGAAACCGCGGGCCTGGGCGAGATCGCCGCGCGGCTGGCCTGGCGCGCACCCGACCGGCTGCGCGTCGTCGCCGATGCCATGCGGCGCGGCATCGACGATCAGGAAATCAACCGCCTGTCGCATTACGATCCCTGGTTCCTGGCGCGCATTCGGGAGATCGTCGACGCCGAAGCGAAGGTCGCGTCAGACGGACTGCCCGCGGACGCCGCCGATATGCGCGCCCTGAAGGCGATGGGCTTTTCCGATGCGCGCCTGTCGACACTGTCGGGCGTCGATGCGGCGGCCCATCGGCGGGCGCTCGACGTACGGCCGGTCTTCAAGCGTATCGATACCTGCGCGGCGGAGTTCGAGGCCATAACGCCCTACATGTATTCGACCTACGAGGCGCCCATCTTCGGGACGCCCGAAAACGAGGCGCAGCCGACGGACGGCAGAAAGGTCGTGATTCTGGGCGGCGGCCCCAATCGTATCGGGCAGGGGATCGAGTTCGACTATTGCTGCTGTCACGCCGCCTTCGCGCTGAACGGTAGCCATGAAACCATCATGATCAACTGCAATCCGGAAACGGTGTCGACGGATTACGACACGTCCGATCGCCTCTATTTCGAGCCGCTGACCGACGAGGACGTGCTGGAAGTCCTCCATGCCGAACAGACGAACGGCACGCTGGAAGGCGTCATCGTCCAGTTCGGTGGCCAGACGCCGCTGAAACTCGCGCCGGCGCTGGAGGAGGCGGGCATTCCGATCCTGGGCACGCCGCCCTCCGCCATCGACGAGGCCGAGGACCGCGAGCGGTTCGCCGCGCTCGTCAGCCGGCTGGGCCTGAAACAGCCGGCGAACGGCATTGCGCGCAATCTGGAAGAAGCGCTGACAGAGGCGGAAACGGTCGGGTATCCGGTGCTGCTGCGGCCGTCCAATGTCTTGGGCGGACGCGGCATGGAGGTCGTCGATTCGCCGCGACAGCTGGAAAATTATATCGAGGCGGCGGTCGACGTATCGGCGGGCGCCCCGGTCCTGGTCGATCAATATCTGCGCGACGCGATCGAGGTCGATGTCGATGCGCTGGCGGATGGCGAGACCGTCCATGTGGCGGGCGTTCTCCAGCATATCGAAGAGGCCGGCGTGCATTCCGGCGACAGCGCCTGTTCGCTGCCGCCGCACAGCCTGTCCGATGAGATCATCGCCGAGATCGAACGGCAGACGGCCGCACTTGCCCGCGCCCTCGGTGTGCGTGGGCTCATGAACGTGCAGTTCGCGGTGAAAGACGACGACGTCTATCTGATCGAGGTCAATCCACGCGCCAGCCGGACCGTGCCGTTCGTGGCGAAGGCGAAGGGCGTTCCCATCGCGAAGATCGCTGCCAAAGTCATGGCGGGCGCGTCGCTTGCCGATTTCGACCTGCCGCCGCGCGTCACGGACCATGTCGCGGTCAAGGAAGCCATCTTCCCG
>JBCCAC010000039.1:0-11474 GCA_039815015.1 Pseudomonadota bacterium
AGAGATCGCGCCGCGGCAGGGTGAACAGCTTCTTTCTGATGAGCAGGATAACGAGGCTCGATCCCACGACGATGCCACCTGAACCAAGGAGGAAGCGCGGCTCGATCTCAAGCGACAGATCGGCGATCATGGGCCAGGATATGATGAGCAGGCCGAGGGTCATGGCGTTGCCGGCCAGTGCCGAGAGAATGGCGACGTCTTTGATGGCGCCGAACGGCGCACGGGTCAGGCGCCGCCGCGCGCGCGCCCAGACATAGAGATAGAGTTCGCCCGAATAGCCGAACATGACGTCGTTCGCGACGCGCTTCTTCAAAAGCGCCGTGATCCCGCCGAACGGCATGCCCCACAGGCGGCGATAGATCAGCCAGTCGAAGACCGGCAACGCCGAATAGCTCAGCATGAAGGCGAGGTAGAAGCCGAGCGTTGCCGGCAGCGCGTCGCCGAATGCGGACATGCCACCGTCGGACATTTCGATGATGATCGCGACGAGGATCGCCGCTGAAAACGCCAGTCCGACCCAGCGTCGCCAGCCGGATACCGTCGGCACCAGCGCCTCCGCACGGGGAACGGGACGCGGTAGATCCGTTTCTGTCAAAGTCGCGGCAGGCGGCGGCATATCTATAGTCAGTCGCGGCTTTTCTGTTTGAACGCAAGGGTGGAAAACAGTGAAATATAGTCCGGCGCTGCCGCGTCTGCGGTGAAGCGAAGCGCGGTTTCAAATGCTGTTTCGCGATTTGGCTGAAAGGAGCGCAGGTCTTCGATCGCGGTCGACATGGCGACTCGATCATTTTTCGCCACCAGTATTCCCGTTTCGGCGTCGATAAGGTCGGCCAGGCCGGGTGTCGCCCTGGTCGCGGCGATCGGCAGGCCGGTGGCGAGCGCTTCGATCAGGACTGCCGGCAGGCCTTCGGTGTTCGAGGACAGCGCGAACGCGTTCGCAGCCGCGAATTGTGCGGCCGGATCGTCGATATGACCGGGAAGCCGGATATTGCAGCCGCAGGCGACCGCCCGTCGTTCCAGGCGTGCGCGCATCGGCCCCTCGCCAAGAATGGTGAGCGTATCATGACGCTGCGCGACGCTCGCGAAGGCGGATATGAGCATGGAGAAGTTCTTCTGGAGAACGAGGCGCCCGGCGGCGAGAAGGCGAAGCGGCCCGCCACCCGGAGGCGCCGGGCAGGCGGCATGTAGCTTTTGCAAGCGGTCCGCATCGGCGGCCGGATTGGCGATTGTCGCGATCGTGGCCTTCGGTATGCCCATGATTTCATGCAAGAGGGCCGCTGCCGCTGCATCGGGCGCGACGAACGCCGCCGTCCATTGCGCCTGCCACCGCAACCAGACCGCGTCAGGCCCGTTTGCCCGCGGCCTGGCTGGCAGATTGCTGATTTTCGACACCAGCGGCACGCCGATGCGCCGTGCGGCGATGCCGAAGGGAATGGCGTAGGTCTGGCCCGGGGCGAACAGGATGTCGGGCCGGTTGCGCGCCGCCCGCCGAACCAGGTCGGCCGCAAGACCAAGCGGTCGTGTCCGTCCGCCGTCCTGCTCGCCGACCATCTCGACCTCGTGACCAAGGCGGCGCCAGGCCTTGACGATCCGCAGGGCGGCTCGTTCCGAGCCACCGCGCGCAACGCCGTAAATGCCGGTCAGTATAAGGATTTGACGTCAGTTTCCGGCAGTTTCGGTCCCGTCGTTTGCGGGGACTTCGTCGTCGACTGCCTCGAACGCCGCTTCGATGTTCAACTCCACCCTGTCGGCGAGTGCGGGAAGATAGGCGTTGATACCGAAGTCGCTCCGCATGACCTCCGTCGTTGCCGAAAAGCCAAGGCTCTTGCGCTGGTTCAGCGGATTTTCCGCTGCGCCGTATAGCGTGGCCTGCAGGACCACGGGCTTGGTGACGCCGCGCAGGGTCAGATCGCCGGTAATGGTGGCACGGTCGCCGTCCACGGTTATGGCCGTGCTGGCGAAGCGGCCTTCGGGATGGTTGGCCGCATCGAAGAATTCTTCGGCCTGCAGATGCTCATCGAGCCGCGCGCTGGTCGTCGACACGTCCGCGATCGGAAAGACGATGTCGACGCTGGCCGCGCTCGGATCCGCTGGATCGATGGTCAGCGTGCCCGCCGGATTGCCGAACTGGCCCGTGAAGGGGCTGATGCCCAGATGGCCGATGGTAAAATTCACCAATGTATGCGCCGGATCGACGGCATAGGTGCCGGCCGGCATGGCCGTCGCGGCTGCGAGCGTATCATTGTCGCCGTCCTGCGCCAGGAGCGGCGACGCCGTCAGGACGGATAGAGCGACGGAAAGGGCGAGGGGGGCAAGGACGCGCATAGGGATCTCCTTCATCCATGCGGCTAGCACGTCGTCCTTGCCCCGTCACGGGCCGGGTTCGGTCACGGCGCCACTAGTTTACGGCCTTGTCGACCAGCTTGTTCTTGCCGATCCATGGCATCATCGCGCGCAGTTTCTCGCCAACCTTTTCGATGGGGTGTTGCGCCTGCCGCTTGCGCGCGGCCTTCATTTCCGGATTGCCGACGCGGTTGTCGGAGATGAAGTCCTTCACGAAGCGGCCGGACTGGATATCGTCCAGAACCCTTTGCATCTCCGCCTTCGTTTCCGGCGTGATGATGCGCGGACCGGTCTTGTAATCGCCATATTCGGCGGTGTTGGAGATTGAATAGCGCATATTGGCGATGCCGCCCTCGTACATCAGGTCGACGATCAGCTTCACCTCATGCAAGCACTCGAAATAGGCCATTTCGGGCGCATAACCGGCCTCGGTCAGGGTCTCGAAGCCGGCCATCACCAGTTGCGTGACGCCGCCGCAAAGGACCGCCTGTTCGCCGAAAAGGTCGGTTTCGCATTCCTCGCGGAAATTCGTCTCGATGATACCCGAGCGGCCGCCGCCCATGCCGGACGCGTAGGCGAGGGCGATGTCGTGGGCGTTGCCGCTTTCGTCCTGCTCGACGGCGATCAGGCATGGGACGCCGCCGCCGCGTTCATATTCGGAACGCACCGTATGACCCGGCCCCTTGGGCGCGATCATGATGATGTCGAGGTCGGCGCGGGGCTCGATAAGGCCGAAATGGACATTGAGACCATGGGCGAAGGCGAGGGCGGCACCCTCTTTCATGTTCGGCGCGAGGTCATCCGCATAGATCGCGGCCTGATGCTCGTCGGGCGCGGCCAGCATGACGATGTCCGCGACTCTGGCGGCCTCGGCATTCGACAGGACACGGAAACCGGCCGCTTCCGCCTTCTTCGCCGTCGCCGAGCCGTCACGGAGTGCGATGACGACCTCGCCCGCACCGGAATCGCGAAGATTCTGCGCATGCGCATGCCCCTGGCTGCCATAGCCGACAATAGCGATCGTGCGGTTTTTGATCAGACCGAGATCGGCGTCGCTGTCGTAGTAGACTTTCATATTGTTCAAATTCCTCTGTTTGTCAGGTCATCCCGGCGACGGCCGCGAGCCAGCACGGGCGAGATGGGTTTGGGACGGGATCCGGACCTTTGCCGGGATGATGGTTCTTCGACTTGCTATCCTGTCTCTTTACCGCGCGAGATGGCGACGACGCCTGATTTGCCGATCTCGACGAGGCCGATCTGGCGCATCAGTTCGACGAACTGGTCGACCTTTTCGGTCGAGCCGGTGATTTCGAAGATGAAGCTTTCCATCGTCGCGTCGACGACGCGGGCGCGGTAGATTTCGGCGAGGCGCATGGCCTCCAGCCGATCCTCGCCCAGCCCGGCGACCTTCACGAGTGCCATTTCGCGTTCGACATAGTTGCCGGCGGCGGTGAGGTCGGCAACCTTGTGGACCGGAATCAGCCGCTCCAGCTGCGCCATGATCTGCTCGATGACCCGCTCGGTTCCGGTCGTGACGATGGTGATGCGGCTGACATCGTGACCTTCGGAAATATCGGCGACGGTCAGGCTCTCGATATTGTAGCCGCGCGCGGAAAACAGGCCGACGATGCGGGCGAGCGCGCCCGCCTCATTGTCGACGGTGACCGTCAGTGTGTGCGCGTGGGGCGCCTCAACAGTCGATGCCGTCATACCAGCGCCTCCGCGCCTTCGGCCAGCCGGCCCGTCACCTCCTCGCCATGCAGCATCATTTCCGTGTGCACGGCGCCGGAGGGGATCATGGGAAAGCAGTTTTCCAGCTTGGCCACGCGGCAATCGACGAAGACCGGACCGTCATGCGCCAGCATCGCCTCTATGCCGGCGTCCAGATCCTCGACGCGTTCGATGGCGATGCCCTTCCAGCCATAGGCCTCGGCCAGTTTCGCAAAGTCCGGCAGGCTGTCGGAATAGCTGTGCGAGCGCCGCCCCTCATAGGTCAGATCCTGCCACTGTCGAACCATGCCCATATGCTCGTTGTTGAGGACGAACACTTTCACGGGCAGCTCATATTGCGTGCAGGTGGCGAGCTCCTGGATATTCATCTGGATGGAGGCTTCGCCGGCGATGTCGATGACAAGCGCCTTCGGCAGGCCAATCTGTGCACCGATCGCGGCGGGCAGGCCATAGCCCATCGTGCCAAGTCCGCCGGAGGTCAGCCATTTGTTCGGAGCCTCGAAACCATAATGCTGCGCCGCCCACATCTGGTGCTGGCCGACTTCCGTCGTGATGATTGCCTCATGCTTTGCGGTCAGGGCATGCAGGCGGGCGACGGCATGCTGCGGCAGGATGGTACCAGTTTCCGGCTGGTCGTAATCGAGCGAACCTTTTGCGCGCCAGCCCTTGATGCGGGCCTCCCATTCGGCGCGGTCTGGCTGCTGGTGACCGCCGGCGCGCCACAGTTTCAGCATGTCCTCCAGAACATGGGCGACGTCGCCGACGATACCGAGATCGGCGTGGATATTCTTGCTGATCGACGAGCGGTCGATATCGATGTGAATCTTCGTCGAATTCGGCGAGAAGGCATCGACGCGGCCCGTGACGCGGTCGTCATAACGCGCGCCCACGCACAGCATGACGTCGCATTGGTTCATGGCCATATTGGCTTCGTAGGTGCCGTGCATACCCAGCATGCCGAGCCAGTCGGGGTGCGAGGCCGGAAAGGCGCCGAGCCCCATCAGGGTCGACGTTACGGGGGCGCCGGTGACGCGCTGGAGATCGCGTAGCAGCTGGCTGGCGGCCGGGCCGGAATTGATGACGCCGCCGCCAGTGTAGAGGATCGGCCGCTCGGCTGTTGCCATCAGGTCGACGGCGCGGCGAATGGCGTCGAGATCGCCCTTGACCTGCGGCGCATAGCTTTCGTGGCGGGTCTCGTGCGTACGGTAGGGGGCCTCGGCAACCTGAATATCCTTCGGAATGTCGACGACCACCGGGCCGGGACGTCCGGTCGTGGCGATACGATGCGCCTCGTGAATAGTGTCGCCGAGCCGCTCGGGCCGCTTCACGAGATAATTGTGCTTCGAGCAGTGGCGGGTGATGCCGACCGTATCGCATTCCTGAAAGGCGTCGGTGCCGATCAGATGTGTCGCCACCTGACCGGTTATGACGAGGACGGGAATGGAATCCATCATGGCATCGGTGATGCCCGTGACGGTATTTGTGGCACCGGGTCCCGATGTGACGAGAACGACGCCGCATTTCCCGGTGGCGCGGGCATATCCCTCTGCCGCGTGGATTGCCGCCTGTTCGTGCCGCACGAGAATGTGACGGATCCGCTGATGTTCGAACAGGGCGTCGTAGATCGGAAGGACGGCGCCGCCCGGATAACCGAAAACGGTATCGACCTTCAGATCGACGAGGGCGCGGACCAGATTTTCCGCACCGGACGCGGTTTCTTGGGAGCTGGAACGTGACATGACGGAGCGCCTAACATGGTGATGGGCGGCGTGTCGCTAAGCGCATTAATTTATCTTTGCAAGAGATATTTTGATAATATTATTCTAATTTAGTCTCAATATAGATAATCGAGTTGCAGGCGTAACAGCTTTTGCTTAGAAGGAAAGGCGGGGTTAGGTTGCAGTGATGGCAGGGGCGCGTCGGCACAAAGGGCTCGGCATCCGGTGGGCATGGGCCTTGGGGCTCGTCGTCCTGATCGGCGCGCTGATCGGTATCGGCGCATTGTCGACGACCGCGTACCGTCAGGCGGTCGGTACGGAAACGGCGCGCAATACCGCGGGCGCCCTTTACGCCGAGAGCTATCAGACCATCATGGCGGCAGAGGCGGTTTACGACGCCATCCAGGATGCCGAGCGCGGCGAGCGCGGCTTCGCGCTCACGCAGAATCCCGTATTCCTGGATCCCTATCGCGAGAACATATCGCTGGTGGAGCCGCGCCTCGTCGCGCTGGAGGCGCTGAGCGCCCGCAATGACATTCAGCGCGGCCGCATCGCGAGTCTACGCCGGATTTCCCGTCTCAAGCTGCAGGAAATGGCCGAGATCGTCGATCTGGTGGAGACCGGGCAGGCAGAGACGGCGCGGCGCAACATCAGTTCGGGCTTCGGCCGGCGGCTGATGAACGAGATCCGCGATATCATGACGGAATTGCGCGCCGAGGAGCAGCGCGTGCTGGAGGAACGGCGCACGGCGCTCGCCGCGAGCGCCAATGAAGCGCGCCGGTCGATCGAGCAACTGGCGATGTTCGGCATCGCCATGCTGGCCGTCGCCTTTCTGACGACGCTGGTGCTGGGCGTTGCGCTCGCCCGCACAGACCGTGCCGCGCGCCGCGAGCGGGTGGTGGAAGAGGAAAATGAGGCGCTAGAGGCAGCCGTGGCGACGCGGACGCGCGAACTGGTGGCGGCGAATGACAGTCTGCGTGCGGAGGCGGCGGCGCGCGGCACGGCCGAGGACCGGCTGCGCCAGTCGCAGCGCATGGAGGCGATCGGCCAGCTGACGGGCGGCATCGCGCATGATTTCAATAATATGCTCGCCGTCGTCATCGGCAGTCTCGATCTGCTGCGTCGGCGCACGAAGGACGATACCAAGCGGCTGCGTCTGATCGACAATGCGCTGGACGGCGCGAACCGGGCCGCGACGCTCACCTCACGCCTGCTGTCCTTTTCGCGTCAGCAAAGCCTGAAACCCGTCGTTGCCGATCTCAACACGCTGATTTCGGGTCTGGACGAGTTTCTGAAACGAACGCTGGGTGAGACGATACACATCAGTACGCAGCTGGACGACGACGTGCCGCCCGTCTTCGTCGACGAGGCCGAACTCGAAAACGTCATCATCAACCTGGCGGCCAATGCGCGTGATGCGATGCCGCGCGGCGGCATGCTGACCATCACGACGTCGGCGCGCACATTGAAGGCACCCGAGGAGCGGCTCGGCCAGCGTCTGGAAGCCGGCCGCTATGCGTTTCTGTCGATCGCCGACACCGGCGCGGGCATGTCGAAAGACATATTGGAAAAGGTCTATGAGCCTTTCTTCACAACCAAGCCTGTCGGGCGCGGCACCGGTCTGGGGCTGAGCCAGGTGCACGGCTTCATGCTGCAGTCCGGCGGCTCGATCGACATTCGCTCGACCCCGGGGGAAGGCACGACCATCGAGCTGATGCTGCCCGAAGGCCGTCCGGTGGAAGATATGGTCGAGGAGCGAGAAGAACCCCAGGGCGATGTACCGCGCGCGACGTCCGGCGAGACCGTTCTCGTCGTCGAGGACCAGGGCGAACTGCGCAGCCTGACCGTCGACGTCCTGCGCGACCTCGGCTACGTCGTGCGCCATGCCGGCGATGTCGCCGCCGCGATGATCGCGCTCGATTCAATGCCGCGTATCGACCTTCTGTTCACCGACATCGTCATGCCCGACCGGTCGGGCGACGAGCTGGCGCGCGAGGCGCGTATTCAGCGCCCGGACCTGCGTATCCTCTATTCCAGCGGGTATACGCAGGCGGCCGGTGTCGATGCGGCAACGCTCGATCCGCAAGCGCCGTTTTTGAGGAAACCCTATAAGCTCGACGATCTGGCGAGAGCGATCCGCGATGCGATCGATGGCGAAATCCAGTCGAACCCGGTCGCCGACGTGCAGGAAGTGTCGACCGCCTGACGCCTGCGATGGAATCATCGCCAAACCGGCCACGCACGCCTAGCGAGATGGACATGTCAGAACTTGCCGCGCCCTACGTTCCGCTTCGTATCCAGTCCGCCTACTCCATGCTGGAGGGCGCGATGTATCCGGAACGCATCGCCGATCTGTGTGTCGCGGGCGGGATGCCCGCGGCGGCGCTGACCGACCGTGACGTCATGTTCGGGGCCATGCATTTTTCCCAGGTGCTGGCGAAGGCAGGCGTGCAGCCGATCATCGGGGCGGCCCTCTCCGTGGAACGGCCGCTGCCCGAGGGGGCGCCAGTGCCTCTCGGCGGGATGCCGGATGTCGATACCGTCGTCCTGCTCGCCCAGGACGAGACCGGTTATGCCAATCTCGTCCGTCTGGTTTCGGCAGCGCATCTGGAAAGCGAGGCGACCGGGCAAGCGAGTGTGACGCTGGCGAAGCTGGCGGCGGCGACAGAGGGCCTGATCGCGTTGACGGGCGCCGGTGACGGGGCAGTCGCGCGATTGCTGGGCGCGGGGCAGGCCGACGCGGCGCGGGCATATCTCGACCGGCTGGCCGAGATGTTTCCCGATCGCCTTTGCGTCGAAGTCGCGCGGACGGGCGATCCCATGGAAGCGGCCGCCGAACCCGCGCTGATCGCGATGGCGCATGAGACGGGCCTGCCCCTGGTCGCTACCAATCCGGCCTGTTTTCCGGACACGGGCTTCACGCCGGCGCACGATGCCATGCTGTGTATTGCGGGCTCCACCTATATCGAAACGGCGGAGCGACGACGGGCGAACCCCGAATGCTGGCTGAAAGGGCCGGCGGAGATGGCGACCTTGTTCGCCGATCTGCCCGAGGCCATAGCGAATACGGCCGTGATCGCGCGGCGCTGCGCCGTGATGGCGCCGGCGCGCGACCCCATCCTGCCGAGCGTCGCCGGGGATCGCGATGGCGAGAATCTGGAACTGCGCCGGCTGGCGGCCGCAGGCCTGGACGCGCGTCTGGACGGACGTCCCGTGCGCGAGGGCGATGCACCTGCCGAAGCCTATCGCGAGCGGCTGGATTACGAGCTAGGTATCATCGAGGGCATGGGCTTCCCGGGCTATTTCCTGATCGTCGCCGACTTCATCCGCTGGGCCAAGGCGAACGGAATTCCCGTCGGGCCGGGACGCGGGTCCGGTGCCGGCTCCGTCGTCGCGTGGGCGCTCACGATCACGGATCTGGATCCGATCCGGCTTGGCCTGCTTTTCGAGCGCTTCCTCAATCCCGAGCGCGTGTCGATGCCCGATTTCGACATCGATTTCTGCGAAACGCGACGCGGCGAAGTCATCCGCTATGTGCAGGAACGCTATGGCCGCGATCAGGTGGCGCAGATCATCACCTTCGGAAAGCTGAAGGCGCGTGCCGTACTGAAAGACGTCGGCCGCGTCCTGCAGATGCCGTTCGGACAGATCGACCGGTTGGCCAAGATGGTCGACAACAATCCCGCCAATCCGCAGAGCCTGCAGGACGCGCTTGACGACAATCCCGACATGCGGCGCGAGGCAAAGCAGGACCGGCAGGTCAAGCATCTGATCGATCTGGCGCTGAAGCTGGAGGGCATGCCGCGGCATTCGTCCACCCATGCGGCCGGCGTGGTCATCGGCGACCGTCCGCTCGCCGAGCTGGTACCGCTCTATCGCGATCCCAGATCCGACATGCCGGTGACGCAGTTCGACATGAAATATGTCGAGCAGGCCGGTCTCGTGAAGTTCGACTTTCTGGGTCTGAAGACGCTCAGCGTTCTGGAACGCGCGCTCGACCTTATCGAGGCCGGCGGCGGTGCACGACCGGATCTGGACACCATTCCGTGGGACGATCCGGACGTCTACGCGATGATGACGCGCGGTGACACGGCGGGCGTGTTCCAGCTGGAATCGGGCGGCATGCGTTCGGCGCTCGCACAGGTGAAGCCCGACAAGTTCGAGGACATCATCGCGCTCGTCTCGCTCTACCGCCCCGGCCCCATGGACAATATCCCGCAGTTCGCGCGGCGTAAGCATGGCCTTGAAAAGCCCGATTATCTGCACCCCAAGCTCGAGAAATACCTGACGGAAACCTACGGCGTCATCATCTACCAGGAACAGGTGATGCAGGTGGCGCAGGAGCTGGCCGGCTACTCGCTGGGCGAAGCCGACCTTCTGCGGCGCGCCATGGGCAAGAAGAAGAAGGAGGAGATGGACGCGCAGAAGGTGCGCTTCCTGTCCGGCGCGGCAGAGCGGGGCGTCGACAAGGGGCAGGCCGATCGCATCTTCGACCTGGTCGCCAAGTTTGCCGGCTATGGCTTCAACAAGAGCCATGCGGCCGCCTATGCGCTGGTCAGCTACCAGACCGCCTGGCTGAAGGTGCATCACCGGCCCGAATTCTACGCCGCGACGATGGCGTTCGACATCGGTCTGACCGACAAGCTCGCGGTGTTTCTGGAAGATGCGCGCCGTTCCGGCGTGCCGTGCCTGCCGCCCGACATCAACAGGTCAGGCGCGGACTTCACGGTTGAGGCTGACGAAGACGGCACGCGCGGCGTGCGTTGGGCGCTCGCCGCGCTGAAGGGGGTCGGCATGAAGGCGATGCAGGGCATTGTCGCCGAGCGGGAGGAGAATGGCGCGTTTACCTCGCTGAGTGATTTCGCCGGCCGGGTCGATCCGCAACTTCTCAATCAGCGTCAGGTCGAACAATTGATCGCGGCCGGCGCGTTCGATGCGCTGGAGCCCAACCGGGCGGCGGCGTTTGCCATGGCAGACTCCATCATGGCGGCGGCGGCGAGTGCGGCCGAGGCCAGACGAACGCAGCAGGGTGCGCTGTTCGGCGGGCCTGGCGATGAGGGCGGTGCCGATATCGCCCTGATGCTGCCGCGCGGCGTCGAGCGCTGGTCGCGCGCCGAGGTCATGGCACGCGAACGCGACGCGTTCGGCTTCTTCTTCGCCGCGCACCCGCTATCGGCCTGGGATCATATATTGACGGCGCGCGGCGCCAAACCGTTCCAGCACTATTGCGAGCGCGGCGGTCCGCCGGGCGGTGGCCGTGAACTCGTCATGCTGGCGGGACTGGTGGACGGTGTCCGCTGGCGCCAGTCGCAGAAGAGCAGTGACAAATATGTGATGGCGACCCTATCCGACCAATCGGGTCAATATCAGGTCAGCGCCTATGACGAAGAGGCGAAGACGGCGCTCGTCGATGCCGCCGATGGGGGCGAGTGTATCTTCGTGCGCGGCGAACTCCGGTGGTCGCCGGGCGAGGACACGCCGCGCGTTTCCGTGAAGGGGGCGGTACCATTGGCAACCATGGCGGCATCGGGACAGGCGACGCTGGAGATCGCGCTTTCGAGCGTGGACGCCGTCTTGCACTGAGCTCGTGCTCAGGCCTTCCTTCCTTCCTTCCTTCGGGCATGCAGCAGCAAGGATCGACGTTCGGTTCTACTCAAGATCGAGTGTCGAGAACGCGTGAAG
>JBCCAC010000301.1:0-3412 GCA_039815015.1 Pseudomonadota bacterium
ACAAGAGCCGCGAGGCGGAACAGATCGCTCGTCTACGCCGGCTGGCCGAGGGCGCGAACTTGGACCCCGACTTCTCCGAAAAATTCCTCAATTTCATCGTGGCGGAGGTGATTCGCCATCACGAGCAGGCACGCGGCTAGACGGAATCCGCCATCGCAAGGCAGCCCGCCCCCTCGAAACGCGGCGGCGGATGCGCTAAATAAAGATCATGGCCACCGGTTCCCCCAAGCTCACCCGTCCGCCCGAAACCGCCGAGGACTGGACCGTCCCGCAGGATTGGGAGGCGTTTTCCGATACCGAGCACGGCGTCTGGGACACGCTTTTTCGGCGTCAATCGGCATTGCTGCCCGGCCGCGCGGCGCAGGCATTTCTCGACGGGCTCGACGTTCTCCACCTGTCGCGGCCCGGCATTCCGGACTTTCGCGAGTTGTCGGAAAAGCTGGGCAAGGCGACCGGGTGGTCGGTCGTTGCGGTGCCCGGCCTCATCCCCGACGACATCTTCTTCGATCATCTCGCCAATCGCCGCTTTCCAGCCGGCAATTTCATCCGCCGCGCGGATCAGCTCGACTATCTGCAGGAACCGGACGTCTTTCACGACGTCTTCGGCCATGTACCTTTGCTCGCCGACCCGGTGTTCGCGGATTATATGCAGGCCTATGGCGAGGGCGGGCTGAGAAGCCTGGAATTCGGCGCCATCCACAAGCTGGCGCGGCTATACTGGTATACGGTCGAATTCGGCCTGATCCGGGAGGCGGGCGGCCTCCGCATCTATGGTGCCGGCATCGTGTCCAGCCACGGCGAGAGCCTTTACAGCTTGGAATCGCCCAGTCCGCACCGGATCGGATTCGACCTGGAACGGGTCATGCGCACCGAATATCGCATCGACGACTATCAGCAGGCCTATTTCGTCATCGACAATTTCGAAGCGCTGCTGAAGGAAACGCAGGAAACCGACTTCGCGCCGCTCTATGGCCGGCTGGAAACGCTCGACGATCTGAAGGTTACCGATATTCTGCCGACGGATGATGTGCAGACGCTCGGTACGCAGGACTATGCCACGTCGAAGGCAGCCTGAAGGGGGGAGCGTCAGATCGGCATCCGCATGATGTCCTGATAGGCCCCGATCACCTTGTCGCGGACCGCGACGACGGTTTCCATCGCCATCTCCGCATTGTTCATCGCGGTGACCACGTCGACCATGTCGGCCTTGCCCTGCACGGCCTGCGCCGACACGGCTTCTGAGGTTCTGACCGCACCGGCGGCATCGCCGATCGCCGTTTCGACCATCTGCGCAAAGTCACCGCCCGCGGGTTTCGTAGGTGCGGCCGGCGTCGCGGCGCCCTGACCCGCGCCGATGCCGGCGCTGCGGCCATAGGCGGCCATGGCGTCGAAGGATTGCAGGGACGAGATGGTCATATGCCTTACCTCAGAAGGTCGATGGTTCGCATGGCGAGCGCCTTCGCCGCTTCGATCGCGGAGAGGTTCGCCTGATAGCTGCGCTGCGCTTCGGTCATGTCGGTCATCTCGACGAGCGCGTTGACGTTGGACGTCGTCACATAGCCCTCCGCATTCGCCGCCGGATGTCCCGGTTCGTAGCGGGTGCCGAACGGCGTCAGGTCCGCGCGAACGCCGGTCACGCCGACGCCCGTCATGCCCGTCGCCCGATCGAGCTCGGCACCGAACGTGACCATGCGCCGGCGGTAGGGAAGACCGCCGGCCGTGTCGGCGACGGCGTCCTTGTTGGCGAGGTTTTCCGCGATCACCTGCATGCGCATCGCCTGCGCCTTCAGGCCGGATGCGGAAACCGACATGGCGTTTTCAAGCGGCATCAGCGGCTGCCCCGGCCCAGCGCGAGCTTCAGGAGCCCCGTCTGTTTGCGATAAAGATTGGTCATCGCGGCATAATCCATCTGGATTTCCGCAAGGGTGAGGAGTTCGGCTTCCAGGCCGACGTCGTTGCCATTGGGTTTGACGATGCCCGTGCCGCGCAGGTCGGCGCCGCCCTGTAGGCCCTGTGCGCCGCCGCGAAGGCGGGCGAGGCTCTCGCTCATATGAACGTCGGGCGTTCCGCCGCGGCCCGCTGCGTTGCCGACCATCGCCGCGAAATCGGGCGCGGCGATGTCCCTGGCGCGATAACCCGGCAGGTCGGCACTGGCGATGTTCGCCGCCACGACGCCCTGCCGTGCCGAAAGCCAGCGCATGCGCTCCCCGAGCGCGGCCATGAGGGAAAGGTCCGCCATGGCGGCAGCTTTTGGTCCGATATGGTTGATTTGACGTTAAGGACGAAGGCGCCCCAGGGTCGGACCGGCAAGAATGCCAGGGCGTCTGCGCGCCTAACGACCCGTTAACCATATCGCTTCAGATGCCACCGATATGGACGCGATCGATTATCTGCGCTTTCTCGGTGCCCTGGCGGCGACGCTCGGCCTGCTGCTGTTCGCGGCATGGGGCCTAAGGAAATACGGTCACCGTCTCGGTGCGATCGGCCTGGCGGGGCAGGGCGCGCAGAAGCGACGTCTGGAGGTGGTCGAAACCCTGGCGCTCGGGCCGCGCCAGCGGATCGCCATCATTCGCCGCGACGGAGCCGAACATCTCGTCGCCATCGGTCCCGATCGGGTCAGCCTGATCGAAGGCGGGATCGAAGGCGGCATCAAGTCGGGCGGAACCGGACGATGACCGTGCGCCGCTGGCACATCGTCAGTCTTTTGGCCGGTCTCCTGCTGCTCGGCGGCTTCGCCTTTCCGGCGGCGGCGCAGTCGATCGCGCTTGATTTCGGTGGCGGTGCGGACGGCGAGACCGTTTCGGGCCGGGTCATTCAGCTCGTCCTGATGATCACGGTCCTCAGCCTGGCACCCGGCATTCTGATGACGGTGACCAGCTTCACGCGCTTCATCGTCGTCCTCTCGCTGCTTCGCACCGGCCTCGGCACGCAGGGCGCGCCGCCCAATGCCGTCCTCGTCAGCCTGGCGCTGTTCCTAACGTTCTTCGTCATGGGGCCGACCTTCGAACGCGCCTGGGAAACCGGCGTCGAGCCGCTGACGGCGGGCGAAATTACCGAGGAGGTCGCGTTCGAACGCGTCGCGGCGCCGTTCCGCACCTTCATGCTGTCGCACGTGCGCGAGGACGATCTGGGCATGTTCATCGATCTGTCGGGACGCGACGTGGCGACGACCGAGGAAACGCCGCTGACCGTACTGGCACCGGCCTTCATGGTGTCAGAGTTGCGGCGCGCGTTCGAGATCGGCTTCCTCCTGTTCCTGCCCTTCCTGATCATCGACCTCGTTGTGAGCGCCATTCTGATGGCGATGGGCATGATGATGCTGCCGCCGGTCACCATCAGCCTGCCGTTCAAGCTGATCTTCTTCGTGCTCGTGGACGGGTGGCATCTGGTGGCCGGGAGCCTGGTGCAGAGC
>JBCCAC010000396.1:0-2313 GCA_039815015.1 Pseudomonadota bacterium
ACGTAATCATAGGCGTAGCGGCAGAATGGATGGCGGCGGAGCGGCAGGAAGACGCCCTCCTGATGCTGCCAGACATGGGTCAGCTCGTGCATGATCAGACCGCGCAGGCCGATATGCGCCTCCGAATAATCGGCCCGCCACAGGCCGCCATTGGGGTGCAGCCAGATATTGCCATCGGGCGCCATGGTGATCCACGCCGGCTGCAGGAAATACCATTTGCCGTGGCAGAAGCGCATGGCGTCCATATCGATGGCATCGCCAAAGATACTGGCCGCCATCGCCCGTTCACCGGGCGTGGCGGCGCGGCGTTCAATTGCCCGCGGAATGATCCATGTCCCCGGCACCGTCAGCCATATCATGGCCGGCACCCTCGCCGTGACCAGCCCCCTCGCCGTGGCCGGTATCGCCCGATCGCGTGCGGGCCTCGGCCGTCGCGACGAGATCGCCCGCTTCGGCAAAGGTGAGCGTCACGCGCACCGGATCGCCCGGCGCGACCGTGTCGGGCAGATCGAAGATCATGCCGTGCTTGCCACCGGGCGCCAGCGTCAGGGTTTCGCCCGGCGGCACGATGAAGGCGTCTTCCTCGACCATGCGCATCGTGCCGTCTTCCTCGACGGTCTCGTGCAGTTCGACGCGCGCGCCCTCGATGGCGATACCGGTCAGCTGATCGCCCGCGCTGCCGGCCTCGACGCTGCCATAAAGGACGCCCGGCCGACCGGCGGCGGCGGGAAGGACGAGATCGAAACTGCCGAGCGACAGGGGCAGATTTTCAAGCTCCTCGGCCGTATTGACGGGCACATCGGACGTCGAGCCGTCCTGGGCCGGGCCGCAGGCGGCGACCAGTAATAGCGGTATGGCGACGAGGCCGGCACCGGAACTGCGGGTCATGATTGGTTTCCTCTCTGTTGCGATCAGGCGCCATGGCGCGCTTCCCGCGCCCTTGTATGGCAAATGGCGTCTACCTACATCGCTCGCACAGGCGAAGCGGGGGTGCGGCTTCATGAAGCGCACGTCCCGGCTTGCCACTGTTTTGCTTGGGAAAAAAGAGGAAACAAGATGTCTAAAGTGATCGGGATCGATCTGGGCACGACCAATAGCTGCGTTGCGGTGATGGACGGGGCCGCCCCGAAGGTAATCGAGAATTCGGAAGGCGCGCGCACGACGCCCTCCATGGTGGCGTTCACGAAGGACGGCGAGCGCCTGGTCGGCCAGCCGGCGAAGCGTCAGGCGGTGACGAACCCCGACAACACGCTGTTCGCCATCAAGCGCCTGATCGGCCGTCAGTATGACGACCCGATGACGCAGAAGGACAAGGATCTCGTCCCCTATGACATCGTCAAGGGTTCGAACGGCGACGCTTGGGTCGAGGTCGGCGGCGACAAATATTCCCCCTCGCAGATTTCCGCCTTCATCCTCCAGAAGATGAAGGACACCGCCGAGGCCTATCTCGGCGAGGACGTGACGCAGGCGGTCATCACCGTTCCTGCCTATTTCAACGATGCGCAGCGCCAGGCGACCAAGGACGCCGGCAAGATCGCCGGCCTTGAGGTGCTCCGCATCATCAACGAGCCGACCGCGGCCGCGCTCGCCTACGGGCTCGACAAGGACGCCAACAAGACGATCGCCGTATACGACCTTGGCGGCGGTACCTTCGACGTATCCGTCCTCGAACTGGGCGACGGCGTTTTTGAGGTGAAGTCGACGAACGGCGACACATTCCTGGGCGGCGAGGATTTCGACGCCCGCATCGTCGAGTTCCTGGCCGAGACCTTCAAGAAGGACGAGGGCATCGACCTGACGAAGGATCGCCTCGCCCTGCAGCGGCTGAAGGAAGCCGCCGAGAAGGCGAAGATCGAGCTGTCGTCCGCGCAGTCGACCGAGGTCAACCTGCCCTTCATCACGGCGGACCAGAACGGGCCGAAGCACTTGGTTCTCACGATGGACCGCTCGAAGCTCGATCAGCTGGTCGGCGACCTCGTCGACCGCACGCTGGAGCCCTGCAAGAAGGCATTGAAGGATGCCGGCGTCGAGAAATCCGGCATCGATGAAATCATCCTGGTCGGCGGCATGACGCGCATGCCGCTGGTGCGCGAGAAGGTCGAAAAGTTCTTCGGCAAGGAACCCTCGACGGGCGTCAACCCGGATGAGGTCGTCGCCATGGGTGCGGCCATTCAGGCGGGCGTCCTGCAGGGCGATGTGAAGGACGTCCTTCTTCTCGACGTGACGCCGCTGTCGCTCGGCATCGAGACGCTGGGCGGGGTCATGACGAAGATGATCGATAGGAACACGACCATTCCGACGAAGAAGTCGCAG
>JBCCAC010000313.1:0-3292 GCA_039815015.1 Pseudomonadota bacterium
AACGCATCGACGGCGGTGCGCGGCGCCTTCAGGAACCCGGCCAGCGCATCGAGTTTCTGCGCATGATCGTCCGCCAGCTGATCGAGGCGGACATGCAGCCCGGTGAAGGGGAACCCATGCGCCGGCAGCACGAGAAGCCCGGGATCGAGCGCGCGCAGCTTTTCGATGGAGGCGAGCCAGTCGCCGAGCGGGTCGGCCATGGGCTCGGTCGCGTGTACCGACACGTTGGAAGTGATGCGCGGCAGCACCTGATCGCCGGCAATCATCAGGCCGTGTCCGCCGGCGTCGCCATCGTCGATCAGACAGGCATGTTCGGGCGTGTGGCCCGACCCGACCACGACGCGCCAGCGGCGCGCGCCGATCTCGATCTCGTCACCATCGCGAATGCGCGTGAAGCTGTCGGGCAGCGCCGCGACGGCGCGGGCGAAGCGGCCCCAGCCGCCGGCGCGGAACTCCTCGAGCATCGGCGCCGGCCAGCCCGCGCGGCGGTAGAAGTCGATGGCGCTTTCCGGCGGCGCCTCGCGCACGTCCGCTGTCAGCATCCGCGCCATCAGATATTCGGTCTGCGTCATGACGAGCGCGGCGCCGGTCTTTCGGATCAGCCAGCCGGCATTGCCGATATGGTCGGGATGATAATGCGTGCAGATTACCCGGCCGACGGGCTTTTCCGCCGTCAGCCGCTCGAGAACGTCGCGCCAGACATCGCGGCAGGCCGGCGCGGGAATGGAGGTGTCGACGATGACCCAATGATCCCCGCCGTCGAGAATCCAGAGATTGATGTGGTCGAGGCTGAACGGCATCGGCATGCGCAGCCAGCGGACGCCGTCCGCGATTTCGTGCAGTTCGCCCGGTTCGGGGTGCCAGCGCCCGAGCGGATAGGTCAGGCCGCGCCGGGTTTCGGCCTCCGGCGACTGAGCGAGGGAAACATCGGACATGCCGCGCGGTCTAGGCGATGAATGGCGCCGCGCGGCCTATCTGTTTGAGGGTCGGATCAACCGCGCGTGCTATGTGTCGACCATCCTGAACGGTCATCTTGCGCAAGGTGGCATGACAGGAGGGAAGGGTGGCAAATTTTCATCAAAAGCAAAAATGATACCCAAGCGTACGCTGAACTCCTTTCCTACGCCCCCCCTTTTCGGTCATGGAGGTGCCATGCACCCCGAGGCGCCCGCGCACTGGTGTGACCTTGGTGCGACCTAACAGTTCCGGAGCCCTGAACCTATGAAGTTTTTCGTCGACACTGCCGAGATTGCCGATATCGCCGAAATGGCCGACCTCGGCCTCTGCGACGGCGTCACCACGAACCCGAGCCTCATTCACAAGTCCGGCCGCGACTTCCTGGAGGTGATCGGCGAGATTGCGGGCATGGTGGACGGCCCGGTCAGCGCCGAAGTCGTCGCCGAGGATCACGCGACGATGATGAAGGAGGCGGAGGCGCTCCTGAAGCTCGGCGACAATATCGCCATCAAGGTGCCGCTGACGCTGGATGGCCTCAAGACCTGCAAGGCGCTGTCCGCGAATGGCACGCCGGTCAACGTCACGCTCTGCTTCTCCGCCAATCAGGCGCTGCTCGCCGCCAAGGCCGGGGCGGCGTTCATTTCGCCCTTCGTCGGCCGGCACGACGATATCGGCTTCGATGGCATGGCGCTGATCAGCGACATTCGCATGATCTACGACAATTACGATTTCGGTACGGAAATCCTCGTCGCGAGCGTCCGCCACGCGGTCCACATCCTCGAATCGGCGAAGATCGGCGCCGACGTCGTCACCGCACCGCCCAAGGTTCTGAAGGCGCTGGCGAACCATCCGCTAACTGACAAGGGCCTCGCAGCGTTCACGGCTGACTGGCAGAAAACCGGCCAGTCGATCATTCGCTAGCGACGCGTTCTTCGACTTCGTTTTCCGCCATTTTCCGCTCTGCCAGCGCGGCCTGCCAGCCGCCGCCCAGGGCACGATAGACGCCGACCGTCGCGACCAGAAGCGTGCGATCCGACGCGGCGAGGGCGCTCCGGGCCGCCGTCAGTTGCCGCTGCGTTTCCAGAAGGACGATCAGGCTGTCGAGGCCCTGCTCGAACCGCAGCCGGGCCAGTTCGAGCGCGCGTTCGCGGTCAGCGACGGTCTCGGCGAGGACCGTCCGCTCGCGGTCGGCGAAAACATAGGCGGTCAGCGCCTCGTCAACGTCGCGGAACGCGCCCAGAACCGCGGCGCTGTAGAGCGCGCGCGCCTCCTCGCGTCCGGCCCTGGCTTCCTCGATCTCGGCGCGCAGCTGGCCGCCGTTGAAGATTGGCCAGTTGACGGCGCCGCCGAAGGAGAAGGTGTCCGAGCCGCTATCGAAGAGGAGGTCGAGCGACAGCGCCGAAAAGCCGAACATGCCCATCAGGTTGAAGCGGGGGTAAAGGTCCGCGATCTCGGCACCGACGTCGGCGGTCTCTGCCGCCAGCGTGCGTTCGGCCAGGCGGATGTCCGGCCGCCGGCGCAGAAGCTCGCTCGGCAGTCCGGTCGGCAGGACGCCCTCGATCGGCGGCAGCGGTTCGGGGTCGATCAGCCGGCCGATGATCTCGGTCGGCAGTCGTCCCGTCAGCTCGGCAAGCGCGGCCGAATTCGCCCGGATCTGCGCTTCGAACGGGAAGACCTCGGCCTGGACGGCGTTCAGCTCCGCCCGGGCCCGGACCAGGTCGAACTGCGGCGACAGTTCCTGCTCCACCAGCAGCGTCGTCAGCTCCAGCGTGCGGGACGTGCTGTTCACATTTTCGCGCGCGATGGCCCGCTGCGCCTGTGCGGCGCGCAGTTCGGCATAATTCTGCACCGTATCGGCGACCACCATCAGGAGGATGCCGTTGCGGTCCTCCTCGGCGACTTCGATCCGCGCATCGGCGGCCTCGACGCGACGGGCGATGCGGCCGAAGACGTCGAGCTCCCAAGATGCCGACAGACCGAGATCGAAGATGCTCTGTTCGACGGGAACGCCGGGCGGCGGTCCGAACCCGCCCGCATTGGTACTGCCCCGCTGCCGCGAGCCGGCGGCGTCCGCGTCCAGGAAAGGCAGGCCCTGACCGCGCGCCACACCGCGCAATGCCCGGGCCTGGCGAATGCGCGCAACGGCGGCGGCGACGTCGAAATTGCGCGTCACCGCTTCCTGGACGAGCGCGTTGAGGAGCGGGTCCTCGAACCGTTGCCACCAGCGTTCGTCGACATCGAAGGTCGCCAGTTCCGGCGCGGCGGGCAGGGTGGTGATGTCGGCGGGCAGCGGCGGCTCTGGTCGCTCATGATCCGGTCCCAGCCGGATGCAGCC
>JBCCAC010000329.1:0-3071 GCA_039815015.1 Pseudomonadota bacterium
GTCGCGTTTGCCTTCGCCGTCGCCGCGCTGATCGAGGGCAAGGTCGGGCCGGCCTGGGCGCGTGCGGTCAAACCCTGGGTGCTTGTGGCATGGTCGGCGCTGACCGGCGGCATCACGCTCGGCAGCTTCTGGGCCTATTACGAGCTCGGCTGGGGCGGCTGGTGGTTCTGGGACCCGGTTGAGAACGCGTCGCTGATGCCGTGGATCGCAGCGACTGCGCTCTTTCATTCGGTCAGCGTCCTCGCCAAGCGCGACGCGCTCAGAAACTGGACCATGCTTCTCGCCGTAGCGGCCTTCAGCCTGTCAATGGTGGGAACGTTCATCGTCCGCTCGGGGCTTTTGACCAGCGTCCACGCCTTCGCAGTCGACCCGGAGCGCGGCACGTTCCTCCTGGCGCTGCTGGCCCTCTACGTCGGCGGTGCCCTCACCCTCTACGCATTGCGCGCGAGCACGGTGAGCGCGGGCGCCGGCTTCCGCCTCGTCAGCCGCGAAGGCGCGCTCGTCGTCAACAATCTTCTCCTGAGCGCCATTCTGGGCGTCGTCTTCATCGGTACGCTCTATCCGCCGGCATTCGAAGCGGCGACGGGTGAGCGCGTATCGGTCGGACCGCCCTATTTCGAGACGGCCCTGGTACCGCTCATCCTGCCGCTCCTGATCGTGATGGGCGCCGGGCCGCTCATTCGCTGGCGGCGCATGGACGCGCGGACGCTCGCACGGCGGCTGTGGCCGGCCGCCGTGATCGCCGTCGCGCTCGCAATCATCGGCCTCGTCACGAGTATCACCAGTGCCCTCGCCGTGGCCGGGATTGCGGTGGCGGTCTGGCTTGCGGTGGCCAGCATCATGATCCTGCGAGCCCCGGCAGCGGGCAGCAATCTGGGGACGGCGCTCGCGCATTTCGGCATCGCACTTCTGACCCTGGGCGTCAGCGTCAGCACGGTCGGCACGGTGGAACGAACCGTCAGCCTGGCGCCGGGGGACAGTGCGAGCGTGGCGGGCTTCACCGTCCGGTTGACGGATATCATGCCGGCGGCGGGCGCGAACTATACCAGCATCGTCGCGACGCTCGACGTATCGCGGGATGGAAAGGCCTGGACGCTGGTGCCCGAACGCCGTGCCTTCGTCGCGCCCATGCAGGCGACGACGGAGACGGACATTCTGGCACGCTGGGACGGCAATCTCTACGCCGTGATCGGCGCGGATGCAGGCGACGGCCGCTGGCAGATCCGGCTCAACTGGCAGCCCATGATCGCGCTGATCTGGATCGGCGGCCTGCTGGCGGCGCTGGGTGGACTGTTGGCGCTCGCCCGCGCGCCCGCGCCGCGCCACGTTCCGGTCAATGATCAGGCCCCCGTCGCATCGCCGGTGCCGGCATGATGCGCCGCATCACCCTGATCGTCCCGCTCGCGATCTTCGTCACCTTCGTGATCGTCGCCATACTCGGGCTGCAACGGCCGGGCGAGCGGCCCGTCACGTCGGCGATGATCGGAGAGACGATCCCCGATTTCGACCTGCCCGGCGCGAATGCGGCCAATCCGGGGCTCGCCGCCAGCGACCTCAAGCAGGGCACGGTCACGCTGGTGAACTTGTTCGGCAGCTGGTGCATCCCCTGCCGCATCGAGGCGCCAGAGCTCGCGAGACTGGCGGATGCCGGCATCACCATCCATGCGATCGCGGTGCGCGACACGCCGGAGAATGTCGCCGCCTTTCTGGAGGAATATGGCGATCCCTTCGCCCGGATCGGCATGGACGCGGGCGGGCGCATGTCGATCGAGCTCGGCGCGACCGGCGTGCCCGAAACCTTTCTGGTCGATGGTGACGGCGTCGTCCGCGCCCAGTGGATCGGCCAGATCCGCCCCGACCAGGTGGACGAGATACGCGCCGCGGTCGCCGCCGCCGGATGAAGCGGCTGTCCATCATATTGCTGGCGATGATGATGTCCGCCTTTGCCGAGGCGCCGCTGCCGGACCCGGCGGAGGAGCGCGCGGCACAGGCGCTGTTTCAGGAGCTTCGCTGTCTCGTCTGTCAGGGTCAGTCGATTGCCGAATCGGACGCCGAGCTGGCGGCCGACATGCGCGCATTGGTCCGGGAACGGATCGCGGCGGGCGAGGCGCCGCTGGACGTGCGCAACTATCTCGTGCGCCGCTATGGCGATTGGGTGACCTTCTCGCCGCCAGCGCGCGGGACGCACCTTATTCTGTGGGCGGCCCCGCTCCTTCTCGTGCTGATCGGCGGTATCGCCGCGCTGCGCATGTTCCGCAGGCCTGCATCATGACGGCCGTGCTGGCGCTGGCCGCGACCGCGGCTGTGGTTGCGATGCTGCTCGTCCTGGCGAAGATGCCGGTGCGCGCGGTGGCGTTTGTCCTGGCGCTGGGCTGCGGTGCCTATGTCGTGGCGGGACAGCCGCGCCTGCCCAGCGCCGCCGCCGTCGCCCCGCCGGTACCGGCGGGCAATTCGGCGCGGCAAGAGGCGGCGCGGCAGACATTGATGGCCAATCCCGGCGACGTCGCCGCCTGGGCCGCCTTTTCCGACACGCTGATCGCTGACGGTCGTAGTACGGAAGCCGTCGAAGGCCTGCGCCTCGCGGTGCGCAGCCTGCCGGAAAGCGCGGATCTATGGGTGCAATTGGGCAGCGCGCTCACGGCTCATGCCGACGGGATCGTAACGCCGGCAGCGCGTCTCGCTTACGACCGCGCCGCGACGATCGCGCCCGCACATCCGGCACCGCCCTATTTTATCGGACTGGCGGAGTTGCAGGCCGGATCGCCCGGAACCGCACTGGAAGTCTGGCGCCCGCTCGCGGGCCGGACGCCCGACGGCGCACCGTGGCAGGCGGATCTAGAACGCAAGATCGCCGGCGCCGAGGCGATGCTGGCGAGCGGGCGTTTCGGCCCAGCCTCTGCCGACGCCCCCGCTGCCAATGCATCCGCTACCGACGCCCCCGCCGTCATTCCCGACGCACCTGAGGGCTAGACGTTAGCGGAGGTCGAGCTCGTCCTTCAGCTTCAGCTTCTCTTTCTTGAGCGCATGCAGTCGGACTTCATCGGGCAGCGGACGGTGCGTCTCCATCTCGA
>JBCCAC010000123.1:0-7074 GCA_039815015.1 Pseudomonadota bacterium
CGGGACTGCGGCTTCACGATCGAGAGGATCGTGCAGTCGGGGCGCTCAAGCTTCTTCTGTCCGGATTGCCAGCTCTGAAAGCGGCATGGGGCAATATCCGCGATGGTCAGGACCGGGCGATCGGGCGTGCCAGCCTTGACCGCTACCTTGACCGCCCCTTCGCATATGCCTATCTGCGCACGCTGATTGCACGCCATGGCCCGGCCATCCGTGCGTGCACCCGCAATCTTCTCAGCAGAATCGAGACACGCACACTATGGCAAACACGCCCCAGGCGCGGAAGCGCATCCGCCGCAACAATGCCCGCGCCGAGGTGAACGGCACCCGCCGCAACATGATTCGGACGTTCGTAAAGCGGGTCGAAGCCGCCATCGAGGCCGGCGACAAGACGGCCGCGACGACCGCCCTTCGCGAGGCGCAGCCACAAATGCAGCGCGGCGTCGCGCGCGGTATTCTGCACAAGAACACGGCGGCACGGAAAATCTCCCGCCTGTCGCACCGGATCCAGGCCCTGGGCTGACGCCCTAGCGATTTAAATAGGAACTCTGCGGCGGGGTGTCCGATCCGAGGATCGGGCACCCCGTTTTCGTACCCGACTCATTTGTCGTCAGTCGGTTGCGCCATATTGCCGTGCAGCAATCGATATGGCCACGTAACAGCCGTCCATTGCCGTACCGAAATGGGACTGCCGAATGGGCCGCTGAAGCGAATCGCCGGGCGTGCGTGTCAACGCAAATATTTCGGATAAATGACGGTCCGCAGACTTGATTGGCAGCATGTCGCGGGCCTACAAGATGGCAGCGGCCGAGCGGCCGTGGGGGGATGTTCCGCTCCCATTTACATCGCAGGTTCAAATAGAGAGATGGCACGCCACAGTTTTGCCTAGAGCACAAGCGTGCGCTCGAAGAAGAAACGATCTGCGATAGTCTGGGATGTTGGAACGCTGTTGTTTCTGCGGCTTCGCAGTGACTGGCCTCGCCGGTGTATGGGCGAATTGTGTACGGGTGCCGGAGCACCTTCATCGTTGCTGAACTTGCGCGCCGATTCGTCGCGCGAACGCCGTTGCGAATGAAGGAGAGCCGGCAAATGGGGACGTGGAAGGGATCGCCAGTGACGCAGCCGAAGGAAGCCCAGTTCGCCGTTCCGGAATCCGAAGTTGCGACCATCGACGAGTCCCGGACCGGTGCGACTGCAGGCTTCGATACGGCCGCACGCTGGCTGGAGGTGCGCGCAGCGCTGAAGGCAGAGGTGCCACCGCAAAGCTATGCCAGCTGGCTGAGTCGCCTGGCCTTTGCCGGCCTGGACGGCGACGGCGCGATCATATCCTGCCCGTCGGCGTTCGTCGCCGACTGGGTACGCGCGCAATATGCCGAACGCCTGCGCTATCTATGGTCACGCGGCGACAGCCCCGTCACGCATGTCCGCATCATCAGCGATACGAGCCTGATCGAGACACCGGCCGAAGAGGCCGCGGCCGCCCCGGCACCTGCGGCTGCGCCCCCCGCCCCTCTGGCCGAAGAACGGTTGAACCCGCGCTATACGTTCGACAGTTTCGTCCCGGCAAAGCCAATGAGCTCGCCTATTCAGCGGCGCTGACCGTGGCGGAAGACGCCGATCCCGGCTTCAATCCGCTGTTTCTTCACGGCGTTACGGGCGTCGGCAAGACGCACCTGATGCACGCCATCGGCTGGGAAGTCCGCCGCCGCGAGCCGGGCGCGAAGATCGTTTACATGTCGGCGGAAAAATTCATGTTCGAGTTCGTCTCGGCCATGCGCGCCAAGGATACGCTGTCGTTCAATGCCGGCCTTCGCGACGCCGACCTCCTGATGATCGACGACATCCAGTTCGTCGGCGGCAAGGACACCACGCAGGAAGAGCTCTTCCATACGATGAACGAGGTCATCAACGCCGGCCGCCGCCTCGTCATCAGCGCCGACCGTAACCCGCAGGATCTGGACGGCATCGAGGCGCGCGTGCGCTCCCGGCTGTGCTGGGGCCTGGTCGCCGACATCAATCCGGCGGAATATGAGCTGCGACTGAACATTCTCACCGAAAAACTGGCAGCAAAATCGGGCGCGGATCGCGCGCTCGTCCCGGCAGACGTGGTCGAGTTCATCGCCGAGCGGATCACCGCGAACGTGCGTGAACTGGAGGGCGCGCTCAACCGCGTCATCGCCTTCTCGCGCACCCGGCGCCAGCCGCTCGATATCGACACGGTCAGGAGCGTGCTCGCCGCCAACCTGCAGGCCAATACGCGCCGCATCACGGTCGACCGCATCCAGCGCATGACGGCGGAGTTCTTCAACATAAAGCTGGCCGACATGATGTCCGCCCGCCGCGCGCGCGACATCGCGCGGCCGCGGCAGGTCGCCATGTATCTGTCGAAGCGCCTGACGCCGCGCAGCTTTCCCGACATCGGCCGCCGGTTCGGCGGGCGCGATCACACCACGGTCATGCATGCGGTGAAGCGCATCGAGACCCTCCGCGCCGGCGACGGCGAACTGAGCGCCGACATCGACCGCTTGGAGCGCATGATCGACGGTTGAGGCGGACGTGTTCTGAGGCAATCGTCTTCGTGGCGATTCCTGCGGCGATCGCGCCCCGTGCCGCCCCGCGCCCCCGGCCCAGCCACCCATGAGTGTATCCTGACGGGTGGCTGGGCCGGGGGTGCGGGGCGGTACGAGGCATCGCGCGCCAGCCGCGAAACAGAGCGCCGCTCTCGCCTTTCACCACATACGCGCCTACATGCCGCCGATGCCAAGCGAAGCCTCTCTGGAAACCACCGCCCTCCGCCATCTGGAAACCGCGCTGGACGCCGCGCGCAGGGCGGGCGCCGATGCCGCCGACGCCGTCTTCAGCGGCGGCGAATCCACGTCCGTCAGCGTGCGCCTGGGCGCGGTCGAGGATATCGACCGCTCCGAGAGCGCCGAGCTCGGCCTCCGCGTCTTTGCGGAAAACCGCGCCGCCAGCATTACGCTCTCCGACTTCACCGATGCGAGCATTGCGGCGGCGGCGGCGCGGGCCGTCGCCATGGCCCGCGCGGCGACGCCCGACGATCATGCCGGCCTCGCCGACCCGGCACGCCTCGCCAAGGACATCGCGGCGGACCTCGACCTGATCGACGATGGGGACGTCACGCCGGAGGATCTCGAAACGCGCGCCCGGGCCTGCGAGGACGCGGCGCGCGCCGTCGACGGCATCACCAATTCGGGCGGCGGCGGGGCCAGCGCCGGCCGCGCGACCTTCGCCTTTGCCACTTCGACCGGCTTCGCGGCCGCGCGGTCGGGTACCTCGCACAGCGTCTACGCCGCCGTCATCGCCGGCACCGGCGACGGCATGCAGCGCGACTATGCGCAGTCGGGCGCACGGCATCTGGCGGACGTCGAGGATGTGGAGGCGGTCGGCACCCGCGCCGGCACGCGCACCGTCGCGCGCCTCGATCCCGTTCGGCCCAGATCGGGCGCCATGCCCGTCCTTTTCGATCGCCGGGTCTCCGCCAGCCTGCTCGGCCATTTCACGTCCGCCATCAACGGCATGGCCGTGGCGCGCGGCACGACCTTCCTCGACGATCCCGCGGCGAACCTCTTTGCGGATACCGTCACCATCACAGACGATCCGCACCGCGTCCGCGGCCGCCGCAGCCGTACTTTCGACGGTGAGGGCCTGCCCACCGCACGCCGCGATCTCGTCGCGAGGGGCCGGCTGACCGGCTGGCTGATGCATGCCGCCGCCGCACGCCAGCTGGACGGCACGCCGACGGGGCATGCGGTGCGCGGCACCTCCGGCCCGCCCGGCATCGGCACCTCGAACCTCCATATGGCGGCGGGCACCATCGGCCGCGACGACATGATCGCGGATGTCGACATGGGCGTCCTCATCACCAGCCTGATCGGCCAGGGCGTCAGCATCGTGACCGGCGACTATTCGCGCGGCGCTTCGGGATTCCTCATCGAGAATGGCAGGATCACCCGTCCGGTAGACGGCATCACCATCGCCGGCAATCTCGCCGACATGTTCGCGCATCTGACGCCTGCCGACGACCTCGTCTTCGATCGCGCCACCGTCGCGCCCACCGTGCGCGTCGACGGCATGACCGTCGCCGGCGACTAGCCGGTCCTTGGACGATGATCTCGCCCTGATCGTCGAGGCGGCGCGCGCGGCGGGCGCGCTCGCGCTCGACCTTGCGAAAGGCGGCGTCGACGCCTGGGAAAAATCGCCCGGCAATCCGGTGACGAAGGCGGACATCGCCATCGACCAGCTTCTCGCCGAGCGCCTGCTGGCCGCGCGTCCCGACCATGGCTGGTTGTCAGAAGAGCGCGCCGACGATCCGGTACGTTTGGGCCGTCGACGTATCTTCCTGGTCGATCCCATCGACGGCACGCGCGACTATGCCCGCGGCCGCCCGGGCTGGTGCGTCTCCATCGCCATCGTCGAGGCGGGCCGTCCGACGCACGCCGTCCTCTATGCACCGGTTTCCGGCAACGCGTGGACCGCGACGGCGGGCGGCGGCGCCCGCTGCGACGGCGAATCGATCAGGGCGTCGTCCTGCACCGCACTCGCCGAAGCGCGCATTCCCGTCGAGGCCGATCTTTTCCGGTCGAAATACTGGCAGGGGCCGACGGCCAGATCGGTCACGAAACCCAATTCCATCGCGCTGCGCATGGCCATGGTGGCGGATGCGCGCGCAGACACGGTCTTCGACGCACGGCCTTCGCGAGAGCTCGACATCGCCGCCGCCAGCCTGATCGTGACGGAGGCGGGCGGCATCGTCACCGATACGGACGGACATCCCGCCCGCTTCAACAAGCCCGATCCCAGCGAAAAGAACCTCGTCGCCTCCGCCACGCCGCAGCTGCACCGCGAAACCTGCGACGAGGCCGCGGCGACCATCGCCCGCTGGCGCGCCGCGCAAAGCTGACAGAGATCCCCTGTTTCTTGAAAGCCACAGAACGGACCCGTCATTAACCTTTTACCGGCCGTTAACCTTTATTGACGATATGTCTCATGGTTAACGGACAGTGGGGGCGGGGCCGCCGCCAGGGAACATCGGGACACAAGGGGCAATAGGCATGCGCGTACTTCTTATCGAGGACGACCAGAATATTTCCGACGCTATCGAGCTTATGCTCGGCGGTCATGGCTTCAACGTCTACGCGACCGACCTTGGCGAGGAGGGCATCGATCTCGGCAAGCTCTACGATTACGACATCATTCTTCTCGACCTCGGCCTGCCCGACATGCACGGTTACGACGTTCTGAAGAAGCTGCGCCTTGCCAAGGTGGGGACGCCCGTCCTCATTCTGACGGGCACGAACGACGTCGAATCGAAAATTCGTGGGCTGGGCTTCGGCGCCGACGACTATCTGACGAAGCCGTTCCACAAGGACGAGCTCGTCGCCCGCATTCAGGCCATCGTCCGCCGTTCGAAGGGGCACAGCCAGTCGATCATCAAGACGGGCAAGCTCGCGGTCAATCTCGACACCAAGACCGTCGACGTCGCCGGTAGCCGCGTTCATCTGACCGGCAAGGAATATGCGATGCTGGAGCTCTTGTCGCTCCGCAAGGGCACGACGCTGACGAAGGAAATGTTCCTGAACCACCTTTACGGCGGCATGGACGAGCCGGAACTCAAGATCATCGACGTCTTCATCTGCAAGCTCAGGAAGAAGCTGAGCGCGGCCTGCGAGGGCGACAATTACATCGAAACCGTCTGGGGTCGCGGCTACGTGCTGCGCGATCCCGAGGGCGAGGAACAGCCGGCCGACGAAAAGGTCGCCGCCTGATCCCAACGCTCTGGGTGGGGGGACACCGGCGGGCCGCGCGCTTCGGGGGAAGCGCGCGGCCCGTTTTGCGGTCGCCGGTCCGAATGCGCCCGGCAGACCTGCTCCCGGCGCGGTCTCAGTCGGCACGCTCTTCATGGACATATTCTCCATCATCCCGAGCGCAGTCGAGGGACGCACCATGCCGCAACGCCGTGCGTCCCTCGACTGCGCTCGGGATGATGAGACTGGTTGTCCCGTCTTATGAAAGCGCCTTCGCGGCGGCCGCCTCCAGCGCCTTCATCGCCGCCAGATACGGGAACGGCCCGTGGCTGATCCGCGCGACGCCCAGCGCCGCCAGTTCGGAACGGCCCGTGATCCCCGGCATCCACATCACGTTCACCGGCAGCGAACAGCCGTCGCATATGCGCGCGATCAGGTCCGGCGCCGTCAGGCCGGGCACGAAGACCCCGTCCGCACCCGCTTCGGCATAGGCCGCGCCCCGCGCCAGCGCGTCCTCGACCAGCCCGGCATGATCCGCCGCGTCGGCATTCAGAAACAGGTCCGTGCGCGCGTTCAGAAACAGTCCGGCATCCGCCCCGCGCGCCGCAGCGATCCGCTCGACCTGCGCCTCGAGCGGATAGATCGATCCCTCGCCCGGCCGGCCGTCCTCGAAGTTCAGACCCGCCGCGCCCGTCGCCGCCAGCCGCGCGACGTTCGCCGCCACCTCGTCCGGCGCCTCGGCGTAACCGCCCTCGAAATCGACCGTGACCGGCATATCGACCGCGGCCACGACCCGCGCCGCATTGGCGAGTGCAAGATCGAGCGCCAGCCGCTCGCCGTCCGCCTCGCCATGCGCCATCGCGACCGATGCGCTGCCCGTCGCCACCGCTTGCGCGCCGGCTTTTACGACCGCCTGCGCGCTGCCCGCGTCCCAGATATTGAACAGGACGACGGGATCGCCCTTTCGATGCAGATCGCCGAACGCTGTCATGTTCCATCTCCCTTATGTTCGCCCGCCTTCAAAGCGGTCGCCGATCGACCGCCATGCGCCGCTCATGTTCCAGAAGCCATTTCTTGCGCCACAGCCCGCCGGCATAGCCCGTCAATGATCCGTCCGCGCCGATCACACGGTGGCAGGGCAGTAATAGCGCCAGCTGGTTCGCGCCGTTCGCGCGCGCCACCGCGCGCACGGATGTCGGCCGGCCAATGGCGGTCGCGACGTCCAGATAGCTTCGTGTCTCGCCCAGCGGGATCTGCACCAGCGCGCGCCAGACCTCCTGCTGAAAGGCCGTGCCATGATCGCCGATCGGCA